>NZ_FAOO01000001.1:152573-187588 GCF_900070205.1 Candidatus Thermokryptus mobilis
TTCAGTAAAGATTGAAGATGCCAAGAATCGTTTTAGTTTGCCGATTGGTTTGGGTTATGAAATAAAATTTAGCAATTTTAAATTTTTTGTTGGGGGAAGGTACGATATAGGTTTATCAAAGGTTGCGGAAGATATTGATTGGAAGGTATCATCGTTTCAGCTTTTACTTGGTTTAAGATATGGATTCTAAATTTTAAAGGCGGGCTTAAAAGCCCGCCTTTATTATTTTGTCAGAATCATCTTCTTGACATCAACAAATTCTTCAGAATACATTCTGTAGATATAAACGCCCGAGCTAACTTTATTTCCATTTTCATCTGTACCATCCCAGGTCACGAAATGTTCACCTGCTGGCATTACCCTGTCAATTAAAACCTTGACCATTCTCCCGGACAGATCAAAGATAGCTACTTGAACCCTTGTCTCAAATGGGAGAGTGAATTTTATTGTAGTCGCTGGGTTAAAGGGATTTGGATAGTTCGGGAAAAGTTTAAAGTCGGATGGATAGACATCGCTTGAAATCAATTTATAATTCGGCGTTACGATAACACCATTGGAGCTTGTCGCCTCAATTTTTGTGACTTCAATGTCATCGGTGCTGTTAAATCTCCCAGTGATAAAGAAAATTTCACCTTCACCAGGTTCAAGCTCGTTGAACGATGTTGAAGTCAATTTAACTTTCAGCACCTTATCTTTAACTTCATAATTTAAGTTCATAAACCCAGCTATCCTCGGCATTGGCGATACAAAATCAACACTGGAATTTCCCTTGACTTTAAGCTCAAAGTTTAGATTTGTAACCCTTTCATTATTTTTAAACGACACGACAATTGATGAATAACTTATCTTTAACTTCACTTCAAAAGAACTTGCTCCTTTTAAAACGAACATTATACCCTCACCAATTGCGTTGAGCTTTCTAACACTTGGATCAATCACAAGGAGATTCTCAATTCCAACCCTAACTGTGTCGCTCGTTGTATGATTTAAAGTTTTAAAGATAATTTTTGCTAAACTATGTTTTCCAGGTTTAAGCTCAGAACCACGGTTTACGAGCATGACGATGTTTGTCCTAAGGCTATCGGGGGAGTAATATTTAAAAATAGAGTTTGAGATTTCCGTAATGATCGTGTCAACAGCGATAGATGGCTTATCCAATGTTAAGGTCATTTGAACGCCTAAAACCGTATCTACATTTGAGAGGATGAGGTACGCTTCTGTTTTCTGTCCCGTTATTTCAGTTTTACCCTCTATGTAAAGTTTATTTTGCGCTAAGATGACCGAGCTCAAAAGCATTAGAACAGACGATATTTTTAAGATTCTTTTCAACATTTCCAATCAGCATTTTTAGTTTTAAACTCCACTTATTTACCTCAATTGTTGTGCCAGTTTATGTGAAAAGTCCAATTTAATAAACAAAATTGAAAATCAATGATTTTTATTTCAGGTGCAATGCTTTATCTCTATTTAACTCAAAATTTATGTAATTTTTACAAGAAATTATTTGTAATTATGAAACAGTGAAATAGGGGCAATTTATTGGGTGGTCGGGAAAAATTTTGAAAAGTGCTTTTCGTGGTTTAATTTTTAATAAAAAAGGTCTGTTTTTATGGTTGAAGAAAAGAAAGAAGAATTGCTCTTAGGCAAGGTTATAAGCGCTCATGGAACGGGTTTCTATGTTCAGATTGGTGAGGACGTTTTGTTTTGTAAGTTAAGGGGGAAGATGCGACTTAAAGATAAAGTAAGCACAAGTCCTGTCGTCGCGGGTGACAATGTTAAAGTGCGAGTTCTTGAAGATGGAACTGGTGTAATAGAAGAGGTTTTAGAAAGATATAACAAACTTTATCGCAGAGCTGTTGGAAGGAGAGAGCTTGAACATGTCATCGTTGCAAACATTGATCAAGCGATAGTTGTAACTTCATTTAATATGCCCCATGTTCCGTGGGGATTTGTGGACAGGTTGCTTGTTGCAAGCGAGAGAAACAATATCAAACCAATAATATGCATAAATAAAATTGATTTGATTGAAGATTGGAGAGAGGTCAATGATTTCATCAAGGTTTATGGGAAGAAGGTCGGTTATGAGATTATAAAGACGAGTGCTGAAACCGGTGAGGGTATTGAGGATTTGAAGGAAATTTTGAAGGGCAAAACAAGCGTTTTTGTCGGTCAGTCAGGGGTTGGGAAATCAGCCTTGATTAACGCCATTGAACCAGGACTTGATGTTGTAACTGGCGAGGTAAGTGAGAAAACAGGAAAAGGTCGTCATACAACAACTCACACCGAACTTCACTGGTTATCCTTTGGTGGGTTTATTGCCGATACCCCAGGGATAAAGGAATTTGGACTTGCTGGAATTGAAAAAGAGGAACTCGGTTTTTATTTCCCTGAGTTCAGAAAGTATATTGATAACTGCAAGTTTTCAAATTGCACTCACACACATGAACCAGATTGTGCAGTTAAGGACGCTCTTTACTCAGGAAAAATTGACAAGCGAAGATATATGAGTTATGTCAACATACTCAACTCATTGGGTCAGGATTGAAAGGTTGCAATAATTTGTTTTTTTAGGTAATTTTGTGAAGAAAGAAAAATATGATTTTTTATTTTAATGAAAAAAGCAAAAGGTGGAAATTTCTTCGTAAAGCACAAATTTGCGCTGTCAATTTCAATTTTTGCATTTGGTTTGATTTTGATCTTAAGCATCGTCTCCTATTCCCCCAGGGATGAGGCAAATCTTCTATCCTTGTCAGAAATCGGTAAAATTTTCACCGGTGATGAACTTGTTCGCATAAAGCTTGAACGAACTAAAAATTGGCTTGGTTTCTTCGGAGCAAAACTTTCCTTCCTGTTTTTAAATTATCTTTTCGGTTACAGTTCTATTTTCATTGGGTTGATTCTTGTAATCTTAGGTGTGGCTTTATTTTTGGATAAATTATCAAAAAGCATTTTGAAATTTTCGTTTTATCTGTTGGTGTTTTCCTTCTTGCTTTCAATTTTTCTTGGAAATTTAAAGCTGATCTTCGGGACGGATGAATTTAGAGTTGAGGTCTGTGGCGGTGTTGGAATATATTTAGCTGATATTTTGACTAAACTTTTTGGTGAAATTGGTAGCATGATTTTGCTTCTTTTTGTGTTCTTTATCTTCATTGGCTTTGTAGTTGAAGTAAATTTTTATGACTTTGCTGCAAAAGCATCTGATTCCCTATTAGGTCTTTGGTCAAAGTTAAAGCAACCGCAGAAAGTTAAACAAGCTAATATCAAAGCTGTAAAGCAAGTTGAGCTGAAAAACGCAAAGGGCACTGAAATTGTTATAACGACGCCAGAGAAAAAGGATTTTGAAAAAGTTGAACCTCAGAGGTCAAAGCCTTCCAAAATTCAACCTGGTGCTGTTAAGGATGTTTCAGTAAGGAAAATCGACTTTAAACTTCCACCCGTTGAGTTACTTGAAGAATCCGATGAGGAGACAATCGCTGACGAAGAGGAACTTAATCAAAATGCTGAAATTTTGCGAAAGAAACTCGCAAATTTTGATATAGAGGTAGAGAAGATAAGTATAACGCCAGGACCCGTTGTAACCCTCTATGAAATTGTTCCAGCTGCTGATGTCAAGGTGAGGGAGATCGTTTCCCTTGCTGACGATATAGCGCTTGCTCTTGCTGCTCGTGGCATAAGGGTTATAGCCCCGATGCCCGGGAAGGGAACCGTTGGGATAGAGATTCCGAACAAGAAACCCTCAATTGTAAGGATAAGAAGTGTAATTGAATCACCTGAGTTTAAAAATTTTGAAGGCATTCTTCCAATAGCCATGGGCAAGACAATAACAGGTGAAGTTTATTGCGATGACCTTGCTAAGATGCCACATCTTTTAATAGGGGGAGCAACTGGCTCCGGAAAAAGCGTCGGGATAAATACGATAATTGTAAGCTTGCTTTACAAGTTGTATCCATCCGAGGTTAAGTTCGTCATAATTGATCCGAAAAAAGTTGAGCTTGTAAATTACCGTAAGCTTGCAAATCATTATCTTGCCGTTTGTCCCGATGTTGATGAGGATATAATCACGACACCTGAAAACGCCATCGTTGTCTTGAGGAGCTTAGTCCTTGAGATGAATGAAAGATATGAGAAGTTTTCAAAAGCAGGTGTCAGAAATATTCAAGATTACAATGAAAAGGTTAAGCAGGGGAAAATAAAAAGCACTGATGAAATTCAACATTTTGAACTTCCTTATATAGTTGTCATTATAGATGAGCTTGCTGATTTGATGCTTGTTGGTTCAACTGATGTTGAGGAGCCGATAACACGGCTTGCTCAGCTTGCCAGGGGGGTTGGGATTCATCTTGTTGTTGCGACACAAAGACCATCTGTTGATGTCATAACTGGAATTATAAAAGCAAATTTCCCGACGAGGATTGCATATCAAGTTGCTTCAAAGGTTGATTCAAGAACTATACTTGATATGAACGGCGCTGAACAATTGATGGGAAGTGGGGATATGCTTTACTTGCCCGCCGGTGCAACGAAGCCGATAAGGATTCAAAATGCTTTTGTTTCGCCAGAGGAGGTTGAGAAAATAGTTGACTATATCTCAAGCCAACCAGGGTATGATAGACCGTATGAGCTTCCATCCATCGTTGAAAAGCAGAAAGTAGAGATTAACACCGGAGAAGATTTTGACGAATTATTTGAGGAAGCAGCGAGATTAGTCGTTAGGTTTGGGCAAGCATCAACATCTCTACTTCAAAGAAGATTAAGAATTGGTTATGCTAGAGCAGCTAGGATTATGGATCAGCTTGAAAGGGAGGGTATAGTTGGTCCACAGATTGAAGGTAATAAAGCAAGAGAAGTTTTAATTGGAAGTGAGAATGAACTTGATGAGATTTTGAAAAAAAATAGGTAGAGGAGATATGAAGAAATTCATCGGGATTTTTTTGTCATTGATTTTAATTTTTGGTTTTTGTGAAGCCCAATCCGGGAAGGAGATAATTGAAGGTTTAAAAAAGAAGTATGCTTCGGTTGACGATGCTGTTGTTAAGTTTGAGCAGACGGTTAAATACGGTGTATCAAAGTTTGAACAAAATTTTTCTGGGACATTTTATTTCAAAAAAAAGAATAAATATAGAATTGAAACGGAACAGCAAACAATTGTGACTGATGGCGTGACGAGCTGGCTTTATTCAAAGGTCAATGCTCAAGTGATAATTGACAGATATAGGGAAGATAGAAATACCTCTTCACCTGAAAAGTTTTTGCTTTCAATCTCTGATGAATATATACCTGTGATTTTAAAGACGGAGAGAAGCGACAACAAAAAAGTTTATGTTTTAAAACTCACCCCTCGGGATGAAAATTCATCTGTTGAGTCCGCGAAGATATGGGTTGTTGAAGGTGATTTTCAAATTATAAAAGTTGAAATAACTGACATAAGTGGAACTGTCACAACTTATTTAGTTAAAAGTGTGAAGTTAAATTCTGGGGTTGATGATTCTATATTTAAATTTTCAATTCCCGCGGGTGTCAAGGTTGTTGATTTAAGGTAAATAAAATTTGGGATTTGATGAGGGATTTGAAAAATTTTTTAAGGTTAATCATCGGTTTTGGAATTGCGGGGGCGTTTCTTTATGTGTCTTTTAAGGGTTTAAACTGGGGTGATTTTCTAAAGGTTTTTGGAAGTGTCAATTATATTTATATCGTCTTAATGTTGATTCTCATCATTTTGTCAAATTTTTTCAGGGCTTGGCGTTGGAAATATCTTTTAAAACCTGTAAAGCAAAACACATCGCTTGTTCACTTCTTTGAAGCAACGATGATAGGTTATCTCGCTAATAATATTTTCCCACGCTCCGGTGAGGTTTTAAAGGCTTATACGCTCAGCAATGATGAAAAAATTTCAAAAGCATCAACCATAGCAAGTGTTTTACTTGAAAGAATAATAGATATAATATTTTCAATTTTCTTCTTTGGGATAGCGATTTTCCAAAACAGGAAGATATTTGACAAACATTATCCCTGGCTTAGTAATGTTGTTTCTACAGTTAGCATTGCTATTTTTGTTATTTTGTTTTTGATTGTTTGTGTCTTGATATGGAAGGATGGGTTTTTAAGGGTGTTGGGCAAATTTATTGGTTTTTTCAGTCCTTCGTTAGCGGATAAGGTTGTGAAAATTATTGATTCGTTTATCTCCGGGTTTGAAGTTTTAAGATATAAGGGGGCTTATTGGCAAATTTTTGTGTTAAGCTTTTCAATTTATTCTTGTTATATTTTTGCTGCTTACTTTCCACTTTTTGCCTTCAACATAGATAGATCAAAAATTAATCTTTTCACAGCGCTCGTTTTATTTGTCGTTTCAACGCTCGGCTTTATTCTTCCTACACCCGGTGGGATTGGAAGTTATCATTCTTTTATTACTGGTGCTCTTGTTGGGCTTTATGGTGTAAAACACGAAGTCGCCCTCGGGTATGCTGTTTTGACCCATGGCATTGGGTATATTGTAAATGGGCTATTTGGTTTTTATTTTGTCCTGAAAAAGCAAGTTAAAGTAATAAGTTTTATTAAGCGCTCTGTTGAAATGTGACACACCTGCCTTTTTATCAATGTGGCAAATTTGCATTGTTTCCAATTTTGTCCCCTCAATTTTTGTTTAATTTTGGCATAAATTTTGCAGTTAAATTTTATTGCATTTTAAAACAAAAAGTTAGGTGATGAGATGAGGGTAAAATTAACACTTTTATTCATTTTACTTACTCTTTCGTGCTTTTTGTTTTCTCAAACAAATTATGTTGGAACCGACAGGTGTTTGACTTGTCACTCTTTTGTTAAGCCAGTTGCGAAGGATTACAAGCAGACGCTTCATACGAAAATTCATCAATTGCCCAGTTCAGAAACAGTCCGCGGGGATTTTACTCAAACAGTTTCAATGGGCTCATCTTATGGCAATGCCCAGGTTTAGCTTAGAACTGACGGGACAAAATGGTATGCTAAGCTCGTTCCAAGTTCAGGAACTCCAGTTGAATATGAGATTGCCTTGGTGTATGGTTTTGGATGGAAACAGAGATATCTTGTGAAAATTGACAGCAGTTATTATATGCTTCCGATACAGTGGAACATGAAGGGTTATCTTGACAATTCAACGGGGACTTGGGTTCCTTATAATCCTGGAAATTGGTTTAATAGCGATGGGACCTTAAAAGCAACGAACACGAATTCATTTAGAAGCAAATCTTATGATAAGAATTGTGTGGGTTGTCATGTTACAGGACTTAATATAACTAAATATGTGAGCGCTCAAAATGATACATTTTGGATTGCGAAGTGGGCTAACAACAACGACTTTAAAGATATGGTGATAGGATGTGAAAATTGCCATGGACCCGGGGCTGAACATGCTTTAGCAGGGGACAAGACAAAAATAATTAATCCAAAGAATTTATCATATGAAAGACAGCTTGAAGTATGTGGACAGTGCCACTTCCGTGGTTCAAGTTCGGGGGCTACTTATGAATATGCCTGGGATGAAACAAACGATAAGGCGTATATCCCTGGGGATTCACTTGGTCTTTATGTCGTTCATAAACCGGGTCTTTGGCCAGATAATTATACATCCCGTATGCATCATCAGCAATATAATGATATTTTAAAGTCAAAGCATTACACGAATCCATATCACAAGTTGACCTGCTTTGAATGCCATAATCCACATAAAGTTACTGGTAATCCGCATCAGATAGTTGATTCGCTTTATGTTCGGGATCAAAGTGGGACCTATATTTGGATAAAGACGGGGAATGATGATAATACCCTTTGTCTTGCTTGTCATGCTGGCTATGGTCCCTTTGCTGGTTTGACGAGGGCTATGATTAAAGATCCAGTTGCGAATAAGGATACAATCGCTGCGGTTGTTTCAAGGCATACACATCATAGTTATGATCCTCAAAATCAGAATAACACCGGTGGTTCTAGCAGATGCTCAAAGTGCCATATGGCGAAGACAGCTATAACAGCTAGGGCGTATGATATTCACAGCCATACTTTTGAAGTTATCTCCCCGAAGAAAACGCTTGATTATAAGAATGTCACAACTCCGACCAAGGGGATGATCAACTCTTGTGCTATAAGTTGTCATAGGAATCCAACAGGGAATATACCGACTTTTGGTATACCGACGGATGCAAATCTTACGGATTGGACCGAGGCAACAGATATTCAACTGGCGGATACCCTTTGGAGGTATTTCAGGAGTTGGTGGCCAACGAAGGTTGAACAGATTGCAGGCATCGTAAGCAAATTTGAGTTAAGCCAGAACTATCCGAATCCATTTAACCCAAGCACGACGATTGAGTTTTCAATAGCGAAGAGGAGCAATGTTAAGCTTGTGATTTATGATATAACGGGTAGAGTTGTAAGGACCTTGATTGATGGTCAGGAGTATGAGCCTGGTCTTTACAAGGTTCAGTGGAATGGGAAGAATGACTATGGTGAGTATGTTGCGAGTGGTGTTTACATTTACAGGTTGCAAGCTGGTAGTTTCACGGCGACGAGGAAGATGGTCCTTGCAAGATAAGTTTTAGTCAGAAAGAGCAAAGGGCAGGTCATTTGACCTGCCCTTTTTTGTTTGCGGAGCCGACGGGGCTCGAACCCGCAACCTCCAGCGTGACAGGCTGGCGTGCTAACCGATTGCACCACGGCTCCAAAAGCCAAAATAAATATAGTGAATCAGAGGAAAAAATGCAAGTTGAAAGGGTCAACGCAAAATTTCAATTTCAAAAGTCGCAAACCCGTGTAAAAAATCTTTTTGACTTGACAAAGGGGAAATTTTTCATTATATTCATATAGAAGTTTATCTATATTTCTAAACGAAAAACTATGGCGAAAACTAAAATCTCAAAACTTGCAAAAGCGCTTGCGGATGAAACAAGATGTAAAATCTTTGAACTGATAGCAAAATCAAAAGAAATAAGTTGCAAAGAGATAACCGAAAGAATCGGTTTAAGGCAACCGACAATTTCACATCATCTTAAAATTTTAACGGAAAGCGGTCTCGTTAATGTTAGAAGGGAGGGACAATTTCATTACTTCAGCATCAACAAAAAAACCCTTGCTGAATTCTCAAATTATCTCGCACAATTTCAAAAAGCAATTTAAAATTAAAATGATTAAAATAAAAAAATATCGCTCTGTAAAAGGAATTTTCCCGGGAATGGAAGTCAGAGATGGTGCCGGCGTTCGGTTGAGAAGATACATTGGTACGCCGTATCTAAATTATCTTGATCCATTTCCTCTACTTGATGAGTTCAAAAGTGATAACCCGAACGACTACATAGCAGGCTTCCCTCCACACCCACACCGTGGCTTTCAAACATTGACTTATATGATAAATGGAGAGTTTGAACATTGGGACAGTACCGGAAGTAAAGGCACTTTAATTTCAGGAGGACTACAATGGATGAACGCCGGAAGCGGTGTGATTCATAGTGAAATGCCAAAGATGAAAAACGGCTTGCTTTGGGGATTTCAACTATGGTTAAATTCGCCAGCAAAAGAAAAAATGAGCGATCCTTTTTATCACAATTTCAAAGCAGTTGAGCTCAGTGAGAACGACATTAAGATAAATCTCTTAGCTGGTGAATTTATGAGTTTGAAACAGGTCAACCTTGCATATTACAAATTTTTATATATTGATGTGAGATTAATTGCGGGAAAAGATTTTGAGTTTGAGCTACCTGATAAAACAACTTGCTTTTGTGTTGTTTCGGAAGGTTTAATTGAATTTCCAGGAAATATCAAGATAGAAGAAGGAAACCTCGCTGTTTTATCCGATGATGGAAACGCTATTAAGTTTAACGCTCTAAAAGATTCAGTTATCTTGATCGGTTGCGCACCAGCTTTAAATGAGCCGATAGCAAGGTGGGGTCCGTTCGTCATGAACACAAAAGAGGAGATTTACCAGGCGATAGAGGACTATCAAACGGGGCGTCTTGTTAAGAAAAAAGCAGCTGATATTTAACAAAACCAAAACAAAAATAAGTTAGAACCATGTTGACGAAACTTTCAAACAAAGTCGTTAGCGACATATCTCTTTTCGTGATTCGCTTGATACTTGGCGTGATATTCATCGCCCATGGATATCCGAAGTTGTTCGTTTGGGGGATACACGGCGTGACCCAATTTTTTAGCCAGCTTGGAATTCCATTCCCCGGATTTTTTGCTGTGATAGTTTCGCTCGTTGAATTTTTTGGCGGGATCGCCTTAATACTTGGAATCTTATCACGCTGGGTTGGACTCTTGATAGCAATTAATATGATAGGTGCGACATTATTTGCCAAACTAAAAGTCGGGCTTATAGCTCCATTTGATAAGCCTGGCGTCGGATTTGAACTTGACCTTGCGTTGTTTGGTTGTGCCCTGGCAATCTTGGTATTCGGACCTGGCGCGATTTCAGTTGAACTTGGTTTACTTAAAAAAGAACTATCTTAAAAACAAAAATAAACGAGGTGAAAAAATGGAAGCAATTTGGATAATTGGTAGAATTCTATTTTCGGTTCTCTTTGTAATGTCTGGATTTGGTCATTTTAGAAATCGCAAAGACATGGTCGCTTATGCACAAATGATGAAAGCTCCAGCACCGGAGATTTTAGTCCCTTTGACTGGATTAATGATCATCCTTGGGGGTTTGAGCGTTTTATTTGATTTCTATACAACTATTGGAGCGATTTTACTTGTAGTTTTCCTGATTCCGACCGCATTTATAATGCATAAGTTTTGGGGAGTTCAAGACCCTGGGCTTTCGGCAAATCAAATGGCACATTTCTTCAAAAATCTCGCCCTTGCAGGTGCTTCTCTTATCATTATCTATCTTGATTATGTTAAGAGCGCCCAATAAAAAAATAGCCCCGACCCTAATTTGGGGTCGGGGTTCAAGTTTAAACAAGCTCAAAGATTCCCGCTGCGCCCATCCCACCGCCAATGCACATCGTGACCATACCATATTTAACATTTCTTCTCTTCATCTCATTTAAAAGCGTCACCGTAAGTTTAGATCCCGTGCAACCAAGGGGATGTCCTAAAGCGATTGCACCACCATTAACATTAATTATTTCCTCATTTAACCCAGCAAGTTTTATAACCGCAAGCGTCTGAGCAGCAAAAGCCTCGTTAAGCTCAATCAAACCGATATCTTCAAGTTTAAGTCCTGCTAATTTTAACGCTTTCGGTATTGCTTCAACAGGTCCAATGCCCATAATTTCTGGTGGGACACCCGCAACAGCAAATGACACAAACCTTGCGATCGGCTTCAAGCCCAACTCCTTGACTTTATCTTCAGACATAACAACTACAGCTGCTGCTCCATCGCTCATCTGCGATGAATTTCCAGCGGTGACAGTTCCGCCCTCTTTAAATGCGGGTTTGAGTTGCGCAAGTTTCTCAAGCGATGTATCAGCTCTTGGTCCTTCATCAGTGTCAAAAATTTTTTCCTCAGTGACCTTCTCTCCTTTGCCGTTTATATATTTATTCACGACCTTAAGTGGAACGATTTCATCTTTAAATTTTCCATCTTGAATCGCTTTCAATGCTTTTTGATGACTTCTAAAAGCAAACTCATCCTGCATCTGGCGTGTTATCTGATACTTCTTTGCAACTCTTTCAGCTGTTAAGCCCATGCTGATATAAACTTCGGGATAATTTTCAGCAAGATATGGATTTGCGGAAAATTTATTTCCGGTCATCGGGACTAAACTCATTGATTCAACGCCACCGGCTATAATGATATCTGCATGACCAAGCATAATTCTTTCGGCAGCGAAAGCAATTGATTGCAAACCTGAGGAACAAAACCTATTAATCGTTATCGCTGGAACGCTAACGGGTAGACCAGCCCTCAAACTTGCTATCCTTGCGATATTTAATCCTTGTTCCCCTTCTGGAAAAGCACAACCGATTATGACATCATCAATTTCTTCAGGGTTTAAATTTGGAGTTCGCCTCACAAGTTCCGAAATAACAGTTGCAAGCATTTCATCCGGACGAAAATCTTTTAATGTGCCCTTTTTCGCTTTTCCAACAGCAGTTCTAAGTGCAGTTACTATATATGCCGATCTCATTTTAACCTCCAAATTTTTTGGTTTAATTTCTTAATGGCTTACCATATTTTAAGATATATTGCATTCTTTCCTGCGTTTTCTTTTCGCCACACAAGCTCAAAAACGCTTCACGCTCAAGGTCAAGTATATATTGCTCGCTTACAACCTGTGGGGATGTCAAATCACCGCCTGACATTACATAGGCGAGTTTCCTCCCGATGTGAGCTTCATATTCAGTTATATAGTTTGCTTCCCTCATCAAATAGATAGCTACGAGGAAATTTGCATAAAGTTGTTTCCCAAGCGCAATTATCTCCGGCGGTAGAGGTGGTTTATATCCCTCTTCAACCATTGCAAGAGCAATCTTTTTAGCATCATGGATGAGGAAATCTTTGTTCATTGAGATTGAATCGTATTCTCTTAGGTAGCCAAGTTTTTTAGCTTCAAGTGCGCTCGTTGATACTTTCGCATAAGCAATTGTTTCAAACGCCTCTCTTATGAATGGGGTTAAATCAATATCAACAGATTTTGGCGCTTTTTGAATAGCTCTCAAAAGCATTTCTTTCGTCCCACCGCCTGCGGGAATTACACCAGCTCCTATTTCAACTAAACCGATATAACTTTCAGCATAAGCGCGAACCCTTGGTGCATGCAAGACAATTTCACAACCTCCTCCAAGCGTCATCCCATGTGGGGCAACGACAACCGGTTTAGAAGCGTATTTTATCCGCATGTTCATCTGCTGAAACATCCTAACAGCTCTGTCAATTTCATCCCACTCACCCTCTTGTGCAAGCATAAGTATCAACATAAGATTTGCACCAGCTGAAAAGTGTTGTCCTTGATTTCCAATAACAAGCGCCTCATAATTTTTCTCCAACTCCTCTATCGCATAATTTGCCATCACAAGTATATCCTCACCTATTGCATTCGCCTTCGTATGGAATTCAAAACAGATAACACCGTCTCCAATATCAACTAAACTTGCACCGGCATTTTGTTTAATAACCTTTCGCTTGTCTTCCTTCAAAAGCGCAAGGTTTATAAATTCTGGTCTCGTCCTTAACTTTGAATAATCTTTTTTAGCGACATCGTAAAAGAAAATTTCGCCATCGCTTTTTTGATAAAATGATTTCTTACCCGAATTGACCATATCCTTCACCCAATCAGCAACTTTAAACCCCTCTGACTCAATTTTCTCAATTGACCTTTCAACGCCTATTAAATCCCAAAGCTCAAAAGGACCAACCTCCCAATTGAAACCCCATTTCATAGCATTGTCTATATCAACGATCGTATCGCTTATCTCAGGAATTCTATTTGAAGCATAAGCAAGGACAGCGCTTGTTGTGTTCCAGAAAAATTTCCCCGCTTTATCTTTTGACTCCATCAAAATTTTTATCTTATCCCTTAAATCGTCAACGGTTTTAGCCATTTCAAGCGATCCGATCTTCACCTTTTGCCTTGGTCTGTATTCCATTGTTGAAAAATCAAGTGTGAGAATTTCACTTTCACCATCAGCTTTTTTTACACGCTTATAAAACCCCTGTCCCGATTTTTCACCAAGCCACTTGTTCTCTATCATCTTTTGAACGACATCGGGCACTTTGAAATACTCCCTCATCTCGTCATCTGGAACAGCATTATAAAGATTATTTGCAACATGAACAAGAGTATCAAGCCCAACAATATCAAGCGTCCTAAAAGTTGCGCTTTTCGGTTTCCCCGTCACAGGTCCGGTGAGTTCATCAACTTCCTCAATAGTGAAGTTATTTTGAAGCATATAATGTAAAACATACATCACAGCCAAAACGCCAATCCTGTTTGCGATGAAGTTTGGCGTGTCCTTGCAATAGACTATCCCTTTGCCAAGAACTTTTTCGCCAAATTCAGCTATTGTTTCAATAACCTCCGGAAGAGTTTCATTTGTCGGAATTATCTCAAGAAGTTTCATATACCTTGGCGGATTAAAAAAATGTGTGCCAAGAAAATGTTTCCTAAAGTCATCGCTAAAACCCTCAGCTATCTCACTAATTCGTATCCCAGAAGTGTTTGAACTTACTATAGTCCCGGGTCTTCGCACCATTTCAACCTTCTTGAAAAGCTCACGCTTTATGTCAAGCCGTTCAACAACCGCTTCAATCACCCAATCAACATCCTTAATCCAGTCAAGGTTGTCTTCAAAATTTCCTATCGTGATAAGTTTTTCAAGCTCAGGAATGAAAAAAGCGTTCGGTTTAATTTTTTTCGCTCTTTCAAGCCCTTCTCTTGCAATCCTATTTCTGACCTCGGGACTTTGGAGCGTCAAGCCATTTCTTTTTTCTTCTTCGGTTAATTCTTGTGGGACAATGTCAAGCAAATAAGACGGGATTCCAGCATTTGCAAGGTGCGCTGCTATTTGAGCACCCATGACACCTGCACCAAGAACAGCAACTTTTTTGATAGGTCGCATTTTTAACCCCGATTTGTTTTTTATGTTTCTTTGTAAAATGACTCTATTAAGTCAGCATATCTTTTCTCTACATTCCTTCGCTTTACTTTCAATGTCGGCGTAAGATAATCAGCTTCAATTGTCAAGACATCCGGGACAACAGCGAACTTCTTTATCGTTTCCCATTGCGAGAGATGTTTATTCACATCATCAATTATGCTTTGATATAACTGTTGAACCTTTGGGTGGTTGACAAGCTCTTCGTTGCTGGAAAATTCAATTCCGTTTTCCATTGCGAATTGTTTAAGTGCTTCAAAATTTGGGAAAATCAACGCAGATGCAAACTTTCTCCCCTCCCCTATTACAACGGCTTTATCAACATAAACGCTAGCAGAAAGGAGATTTTCAATAACCTGTGGGGCGACGAACTTCCCACCGCTTGTCTTTATAAGGTCTTTCTTCCTGTCAGTTATGAAAAGGAAACCATCTTTATCAATGTAGCCAATATCACCTGTCTTAAACCAGGTCCCTTCAAAAGCTTCAAGTGTTGCCCTTTCATTTTTGTAATATCCCTTCATGACATTTGGACCATCAACAAGTATTTCCCCTTCAGCTGAAATTTTAACGCACACACCAGGTATTACCGGACCAACCGACCCGATCCTGTTCCTTTCAAGCCGATTGACAGAAATGACCGGAGATGTCTCGGTCAAACCATAACCTTGAAGCACGGGAATTCCAGCAGCAGTGAAAATCCTCGCCAGATCGGGTCTAAGCGCAGCACCACCTGAAACAATGAACCTAAACCTTCCACCAAATCTTGCACGAAGCTTTTTGTAAACAAGAATATCAGCAATTTTATGCTTTATCCTGTAAGAAAGCGGAAACCTTTTCTCCGGGTCATACTGCCTTGCTATACCCATCGCCCAATTAAAAATTTTTCGCTTTAAGGGTGACATGGTTTGAACTTGAGCGAGCATCCTCTCCTCGGCTTTCTCAAGAAATCTCGGAACAGTTGTCATAACGGTTGGTTTGACCTCAATTAAGTTTTCCGCAAGCTTTTCAATTGACTCCGCATACCAAATTTGAATTCCAATGTAAAGGTAAAGGTAAATTATCATCCTCTCAAAAACATGAGAAAGCGGAAGATAACTTAGAGCGACTTCATCCGGGGCATTCCAAGTGAAAAGCGATGCACAAGTTACTGCATTTGAAACAAGATTAGAATGTGTAAGCATAACACCTTTCGGCTCTCCAGTCGTCCCAGAAGTGTAAATTATGGTGGCAACATCGTCTGGCTTTATCCTTGACTTTAACTCATCATAAAGAGATGGATTTTCAGAATTCAACTTGGCTCCAATTGCTTCAAGTTGTTCAAGGGTCATAACACCAGATGCAGGCGCTTCCTTTTCAAATACTATAACCTTATCCGCAAGTCCAACCTTTTCAAGCACAGGCAAAACCCTTTCATAAAGCTGTTTAGTTGAGATGAAAATTAACTTTGACTCTGAATTCGTCAAAATAAATTCAACTTGTGGGAGTGATTGGGTTGTATAGATTGGGACATCAATTGCACCAAGTGACAAAATTCCAAGGTCTGTCATCGTCCATTCAGGTCTACTCTCGGAAAGCAGTGCAACCTTATCCCCATAGCCGATTCCAAGCGAGTGAATCCCAAGGGCGATGTTTCGCACCCTCTTTGCAACTTCTTCCGCAGGGATTGACCTCCAAACCCCATCGCTTGACTTGTAGTTTAAGAGTTTGGGATTGCGGTAGGTTTTTACCCCGAATTCAAAGAGCTCAATTAAGTTTTTAATTTCGTTCATGGCAATCATCCCCGAATAAATTTTACTTTCACCTAATTTTAGAAAAATTACCTTAAAAAGTCAAATTTAACCAAATTTTGCTTTTCAAACTTTGTTTCAATAAATTTAACTCCAAAACAAAATCAATTTGTGTTGTGTCTGTAAGAACAAGATTTGCGCCAAGTCCGACAGGATTTTTGCATGTTGGCGGTTTGAGGACGGCACTTTACAATTACCTTTTCGCAAAAAAGCACAATGGTCAATTTATCCTACGCATTGAAGACACCGACCAAACGAGAATCGTCCCTGGTGCTGTTGAAAATCTCATTGAAACCCTCAAATGGGCTGGAATTGAATTTGATGAGGGTCCTATAAAAGGTGGTCCTTTCGGACCTTACATTCAATCGCAACGACTTGAACTCTACCATAAGCATGCTCTTGAACTCGTTGAAAAGGGATATGCTTACTATTGTTTCTGTTCCCCAGAACGGCTTGAAAAAATGCGCCAGGAACAAATCAGATTAAAACAACCTCCGAGATACGATGGGACATGCAGAAGATTAACGCCTGATGAAGTAAAGAAAAAGCTTGACGAGGGCATCCCAAAAACAATTAGAATGAAAATCCCTGAATGGGGCGAGCTGAAATTTAACGATTTAATTCGCGGTGATGTGACGATTAATTTCAAAGTTCTTGACGATCAAATACTTTTAAAGTCGGATGGTTTCCCAACATATCATCTCGCTGTTGTAGTTGACGACCACTATATGAAAATCTCCCATGTGATAAGAGGGGAGGAGTGGCTTCCAAGCACGCCAAAACACATATTACTATATGATTATTTTCAGTGGGAGAAACCTTACTTTGCACACCTGCCTTTGCTTCTCAACCCAGATAGGACAAAACTAAGCAAAAGACAGGGAGATGTAGCGGTTGAGGATTACAGGGCAAAAGGTTATCTCCCTGAAGCAGTTGTCAACTTTATTGCTCTTCTGGGTTGGAACCCCGGAGATGAAAGGGAATTCTTCACGATTGATGAGTTAATAAAGGAGTTCTCACTTGAAAGGGTTAATAAGTCCGGGGCCGTCTTTGATATAAAAAAACTCAACTGGATGAACGCACATTATATAAAGAACTCCGACCTTGACAGGATAACTCAACTTGCAATCCCCTTCCTAAAGGAAAAGGGCTACGATGTTTCAAACTTCCAAAAAGTCAAAATAATCGTTGAAGCTGTTAGAACACATCTTGAATATCTCGCACAAATAGTTGAACATGTTGATATTTTTTACGCTGATGACATTGAGATTGAAAATGGCGAGGCAAAGGAAATTTTGAAACTTGATACGACCAAACTCGTATTTGAAAAATTCATCCAAAAACTCCAAAATCTTGATTCCGAAATTGACAGAGAAAAATTCAAAGTTATAGCGAAAGAGGTACAAAACGAAACAGGTATAAAGGGGAAAAATCTATTTATGCCCATAAGAATTGCGCTCACAGGCAAAACACACGGACCGGAACTTCCGCTTCTTGTTGAATATTTCGGTAAGGAGAAATTAAAACAAAAGTTGGAGAAATTTCTCAAGACATGAACGGACGCTTGAGGTTCATTGATGTTTACAGGGGTCTTGCGATACTTTTAATGCTTCACGGTCACACAGCAGATGCGGTTTTATCCCCTACGGAAAAAATGTCCTTAGCATTTCAAATTTACACTGTCTTTCGTGGCTTCACTGCACCGATGTTCCTGTTCATTTCTGGCTTCGCTTTTTCAATTACGACATTAAAACGCGCCGATGAATATTTTAAATTCAGCAAAAAATTCATCAAACGTTTGAGGAAGTTTTTATTTATAACCTTACTCGGCTACTTTTTGCATTTGCCATACCTTTCTCTGAAAAAAATTCTGAACGAATCAGATTTCCAAACATTAGCTCAATTATTTTCATCAGATGTCTTGCAAGTGATAGGTCTTACGCTTCTTTTCCTTCAAATCACTTTGTTTCTTATCAAGGACGAGGCTAAATTCGCAAACTTAATGTTATACTTGGGCGCCTTAATTTTTGCTACATCTCAAATATTCTTCACGATTGACTTCTCAAAATTTTTACCTCTTCCGATATCCCAGTATTTAAACACCTTCAATGGCTCAAAATTTCCATTTTTCCCATGGTCCGGATTTGTGATGTTTGGTAGTTATCTCGGCTACATATACATAAAAGCAAGTAAAAATGGAACGACTGAAAAATTCTTCAAAGAAATATCCATCGCATCTTTCGCTCTCTTCCCAATCGCAACAGCATTGCAAATAATTTACGAGGCAATATTAAAGCCAGACACAAACTTAATTTATTCAAGCCCGTTTCTTGCGATTTCAAGATTAGCGTTTGTGGTGATTCTGTTTTGTGCGATATGGGAGATTGACAGCAAAATAAATTTAAAAATTTACCCCATACAGTTGCTTGGAATGGAATCATTATTTGCCTATGTTTTTCACCTGATGGTGGTCTATGGAAGCCCTGTTAATCCGTTTCACTCATTTTACGCGCTGCTTGGAAATTCGCTTGAATATCCATTTGCGTTTTCCTTGTTCGTAGCACTTGCAAGCACAACATTTGCGCTTTCCTACCTTCTAAATTTTTTAAAATCAAAAAAGCCAAGAGCTGTAAACCTGTTAAAGTTTGTCATTGTCAATTTGTTCCTGCTAATTTTCATTACAAGTCCATATTAAAATGGAGGTTAAGATGCGAGCTGTTGCTATTACCGAATTCGGCGGTAGGGAAAAATTAAAACTTATGGAACTTCCCGAGCCAAAACCCAAAGCAGGAGAAGTTTTAATTCAACTTAAAGCTGCGAGTTTAAATCATCTTGATATATGGGTTAGAAACGGGCTTTACAAAATCCCATTTCCACACATACTTGGAGCTGATGGCGCGGGAGTTATAGTTGAAGTTGGGGATGGTGTGACAAATTTAAAAATTGGGGAAAAAGTTTTAATCTCACCTGGGATTGGATGTGGTGTTTGTCAAGAGTGCGTCTCTGGAAGGGAAAATTTTTGCAAACTCTACCACATCCTTGGCGTTCAAAAAGATGGAACTTATGCTGAATATGTAGTTTTACCCGCTCAGAATGTCCTACCTATCCCAGCAAATCTTGATTTTGAATCTGCTGCGTCAATACCGCTTGTTTTCCTGACCGCTTGGCACGCCCTTGTAACTCGCGGAGGGATAAAACCCGGGATGAAAGTTTTAATACACGCAGCTGGAAGTGGCGTTGGAGTAGCAGCAATACAAATAGCCAAACTTTTCAACGCATTCGTCTTCACAACCGCTGGAAGCGATGAAAAACTTGAAAAAGCAAAATCACTTGGTGCAGATGTCTTGATAAATTACAAAAAAGAGGACTTCCAAGAAAGATTGAAAATTGAAACACAAGGAGAAGGTATTGACCTTATACTTGACCATGTCGGTTTTGACACCGTTATGAAGGGGCTTAAATCTCTCAAAAAAGGCGGAAAACTTATAACCTTGGGTGCAACAAGTGGAAGTGAAGTTCCAATTGAACTGAGGTTCGTCTATGGGAAAAATCTTTCAATTGAGGGGATATATATGGGAAGCAAAGGGGAATTAATGGAAGTTTTAAAATTTTTCACAGATGGAAAACTTAAACCCGTAATCCACGCTGTTTTACCACTTGAAGAAGCAAAAGAGGCGCATAGAATTCTTGAAGAAAGAGAGGTTTTTGGAAAAGTCGTATTAAGAATTTGAAATTAATATCTTTTTCAATCTGTGCAAATCCGCTTTCTGAAATATATCCTCATAGCACTTTCATTGCTAATCACATCTCAAACAAACTCCCAACAACAAACAAAATTAATCCAACTCATACACGCCGACAGCTTGATTGGCAGGAAATACGATTCAAAGGTTGTTCGCGAGCTTATCGGTAATGTTCAACTCAAGCACGAAAATATATATTTTTGGTGTGATAGAGCAATCCAATATGTTGACGAAAATAGAATTGAAGCTTATGGAAATTTGAAGGTTCGCCAGGACACGCTTTTTCTTGAAGCGGATCAAGGTGTTTATCTAGGTGACAAAAAAATTGCCATTTGCGATGGCAATGTAAAATTAACCGATGGAAGAACAACCCTTGAAGCAGACCATGGAAGCTACGACACACAAAAAAAACTTGCTACATTTAAAACAAATGTGAAACTTGTTGATTCAACGACGGTCATAACCGCAGAACAGCTTTTCTATTATAGAACCGAAAAAAAATCCATTGCTGTTGGGAATGTTGTGATTAAAAACCTTGAGAATAACATCACAATTTACGGTGACTATTTTGAAAATTATGATAGCACAAAATATAGCGTCATCAGAAATAGCCCAAAGCTTGTTCAAATTGACACCACCTCGGATGGAAAAATTGACACCTTGATAGTGATCGGGAAATTTATGGAAGCTTTTAGAGATACAAATGTCAGTATGTTTTCGGCGACGGATAGCGTAGTAATTGTAAGGGGAAATCTATCGGCTATCTGTGGCGATGTTTTTTATTACGACAAAAAAGAAATCATAATCCTGTGGCGAAAACCTGTAATATGGTATGGGGATAGTCAAGTTTCCGGTGACTCGGTGGTTGTAAAACTTAAAGAAAGAAAAATTGATGAAGTTTATGTCTATGGGTCAGCATTCATAATTGAACCAGCGGACACATCTTATCCGGAGCGCTTCAATCAGTTGAAAGGCAAATCCATGGTGATAAGGTTCAAGGACAACAAAATTGATGAAGTTCATGTTGTAAAAAATGCGATAAGTTTGTATTATATCTTTGAAACAAACGATAAAGGAGATAAAAAGGCAAACGGCGCAAACTATGTCAGTGGAGATAGCGTGTGGATAAAATTTAAAGACGGAAAGATAAACAGGATAAAAATCGCCGGTGGGATTGAGGGAATTTATTATCCAGAGGAAATGGTAGAAGGAAAAGAGACAAGTTTTAACCTTGAGGGCTTCAATTATATAAAAAGAAAACCAAGCAAAAATGATAAATTTGAAATCGTTTGGGTCAAATAAAAGTAACGAGGTCGGTAATAAAGGCATAAGCGTTTTGCGTGCGGAGTCGCTTTATAAAAGATATAAGAAAAGATATGTCGTCAAAAATGTAAGCATAGAAGTCAAACAAGGTGAAGTCGTTGGACTTCTCGGACCAAACGGAGCCGGAAAAACCACGACATTTTATATGATTGTCGGGATGATAAAACCAAACGCCGGGAAAGTTTTCATTGATGAAATTGAAATAACCAAGATGCCAATGTATAAAAGAGCGAGATTAGGAATAAGCTACCTACCACAGGAGGCGAGTATATTCAGGAAACTAACCGTTGAAGAAAATATAATGGCTGTTTTACAGGTTATGGATTTGACCCCTGAACAAAGAAGGGAAAAACTTGAGAAATTACTTGAGGATTTTGGAATCGCTCATATAAGAAAGAGCAAGGGTTATATGTTAAGTGGCGGTGAGAGAAGGCGAACTGAAATTGCAAGAGCTCTTGCAACCGACCCGAAGTTCATTTTGCTTGATGAGCCGTTCGCTGGAATTGATCCGATCGCCGTTGAGGATCTAATGAACATAGTCGCTAATTTAAAAAACAGAAATATAGGCGTCTTGATAACCGATCATAATGTTCACGAGACGCTTTCAATAACTGACAGAGCGTATCTTTTATTTGAGGGGCAAATTTTAAAGGAGGGAACTGCTGAATTTCTCGCAAATGACCCCGAGGCGAGAAAACTATACCTCGGGGAAAAATTTAAACTTGACCGTTATTAAATATCAATCGCCCTCTCAATTATACCTCCGCCCACAACGACATCACCATCATAAAACACGACTGACTGACCTGGGGTAATTGCTCTTTTCGGTGAGTCAAACTTTACAATAATCTTTCCATCATCATAGTTTTCAAGCGTTGCGGGACTTCCCTCATCCAAATATCTTATTTTGGCGACAACTCTCATCCCATCCTCAACCTTATCAACAGAAATTAAATTAACATTTCCAGCAATCAAAGCATTGTGATAAAGTTTATCCTCGGTTCCAACCTCAATTATATTCGTCTCCGGGTAAATTCCAAGGACATAAACTGGATAACCAAGTGCCAAGCCAAGACCTTTTCTCTGCCCGATTGTATAGAACGGATAACCCTTGTGCTTTCCGACAACTTTACCATCCATAACTATATCACCACCGCTTACCCTTTCAGCAAGTCCATTGACATTTTTCAAGAGAAAACTAACATAATCATTATCTGGAACAAAGCAAATCTCAAAGCTCTCCGGCTTATTGGCTATTTTCAATCCATATTTACTTGCAAGTTCACGAACCTCCTGCTTTGTAAGCTCGCCTAGTGGAAAAATAGTTTTGCTTAAACTTTCCTGCGTCAATCCCCAAAGAGCATATGATTGATCTTTTGACTTATCAACACCACGCATCAAGATATACCTTCCTTTTCCTTCGTCAAAGCTCAATCGTGCGTAATGACCCGTCGCTATAAAATCAGCTCCAAGCAGGGTTGCTTTTCTTATCAATGCCTCCCACTTTATCTTTCGGTTGCACATAACACACGGATTCGGAGTTCTGCCGTCAAGATAATCACTGATGAAATAATTTATCACCTCACGCTTGAATTCCTTGGTAAGATCAATTACATAATGCGGGAATCCAAGCTTCGTTGCAACCATCCTCGCATCGTTAATCCCCTCAAGCGAACAACAGCTGTGCTCGTTTTGAACTCCTATTTCTTCGTAATTATATGTCTTTATCGTTATCCCTATAAGATTATATCCCATCTCTTTTAAAATCAAAGCAGCAACAGAAGAATCAACACCGCCACTCATAGCTACACATATTGTTGCATCCTTTGGAATCGTTCTCATCTATTTTAATTTTTTTATTTTCAATTCACCGGCTTGCCTTTAAAATAAAACTCATTTTTTGCTCAAAAAATTTCTCAAACTTTCTCTATTTTTAAAAGCCAAATCGGAAAGCTCTGACACCAAAAGCCCGGACATCATAAGAAAGGAACCAAGAAGTGCAAAGGGAGAAAATTTTTCATTTAAGAAAATCCTCGCTATGAAGGCAGCAAAGACGGGTTCCATAGTAAATATAACTGACGCTCTTGTCGGCGTTGTATATTTTTGATATTCAGTTTGAATATGGGTTGCAAGTATAGTTGCGAAAATTGATGTGTATGCTATGGCGAGGAAAAAGCCAAGGTTCAAATTTAATTTAACATCTTCAAAAAATGGGGAAACAAGAAAAGAAAAAACAGAAGTGAAAGCCAACTGAATGAAAACAAGCTTTCCCGTCCGATGGCGTTTTGAATAAATGTCAATGAAAACGACATATAAAGCGAACATAATTGCGCAAAAAAGCGTCAAAAAATCACCGATTGTGAAATTACCGCCGAGGGAGTAAATAAAATTTTCAATTGACCCTTCACCCGATGTTAGAAAGAGAAGACCAAGCATCACGAGAAATATACCGATCAGATTTCCAACCTTTGGCGGTTTCTTCTCTATTAGAAGCTGAGCGATTGGTGTAAAGATAACAAGCATCCCCGTTATGAAACCAGACTTTGAAGCGGTTGTATATTTTAAGCCGACCGTTTGAAGTGCAAAGCCAGCAAAGAGAAAAAAGGCAACTATCAGACCATCACGCCACACTAAATAGTCAAAATCTTTAAGATTAACCCGAAAGAAGACGACATATAAAATTGTTGAGACGCCAAATCTAACACTAAGGAAAAGCAAAGGTGAAACATCATTAAGAGCGATCTTAACTATGCTAAATGTTCCACCCCAAATGAGCGTTATGAATAATAAGAGAAGTTCAGCTTTATATTGCATTCTCATCTATTTAAAGCGTGTTCATTTCGTTTTTAACTGATTTGAGATCAAGATTATCGTTGCCACCGTTGAAGCAACCGCACCGACGGTCAAGATGATATCTTTTGCAAGATTCCAGTAATAAATCGGCTCCCTTATAATTTTCTTGGGAACGAAAATATAATCACCAGGCTCAATCTCAACATCTTCAGCGTCGCTCCATGTATAAGTTTTTCTCTTGATAACTTTCACATCGCCTTTACGTGCAAATTGCGAAAAACCCCCCGCCCTTGAAATGTAATATCTGTAATCTCTCCCCTTCTCATATGAAACAAACCCCGGATTGTTAACCTGACCGAAGACATAGACGAAGTTATATCTTGGCGGGACATAAATCAGATTCCCATCCTGTAGCTCATAATCCTCAAGCCCAGAGATGACCCTTTCAGCATCAATTGATTTAAATTTGAGTGACTTTAAAACATCAACTTCATAAGAAAAATAAAGCGAATCAGAACTTGGAAAGACAAAATTCTTCAACAACAGCAGCGGAAGGAGGGTATCAATTCGCACGGCGATCGGATTGTTAACCCCACCGCTGATCACCAACACATTCGCAACATCAGCATACTCTGTCAATTGCGCCTCTTTTAAAATTTGACTTAACATAGTTCCATTTCTTGATATTGGATATGTCCCCGGACGTTTAACTTCACCAGTAATTGTCACTTTATAATCCTGTTTCAAAGTTCTCTTTTCCGGGACGAAAATTCTATCGTTTCTCTCAAGCGATATATCTTCAACCGAACCGTTCAAAATGTCTTTAAAATTAACATAAATTTTCTCTTTGATTTTGCCTTGCTCATCAAGCCGTGAAATCTCAATTCTTTCAATGTCAGCACTCTCAAGTGTCCCGCCAGCAATCTCAATTATATCTCTCAATTTATCACCTTCAACGAACTCATAACTCCCAGGTTTATTCACCGCCCCGTAAATTGAAACGAACGAATTCGGGTCTCGCCTTTGAAGAATCAACCAGTCCCCTTCAAGAAGATACGGGTTATATTTATCATCCCCTGTGGCAAAATATTTCCTCAAATCAACATTTAAAATAGCCCCATTTCTTCGCAATTGAATCTTCCTGAAATTGACACTATCAGCCATCAATATTCTTCGCTCTATCCTAAAGGTATCAATAGGTTGAAAAGCAAGCGCTAACGCATTTGAAACCCTGTCAATTGACCGAACTTTATATTTCTCATATCTTGGGGCATAGCCAGTTATGGTTATATAAAATGTTCTCGGTGCAACAAGCGTCACACTTATCTCACCGGAAATATATTTAGCCCTTATCTTCTGCATCATCTCCTTCTTAGCATCTGAAAGCGTTCGTCCTGCAACCTTGACTTCGCCAACCGTCGGAATTATCACAGTTCCTTCAACAGTGACCTGAACGAGAAAGTTAAGCGGGGGCGAAGTCCATATGTTAACGCTTAAAATATCCCCAGGACCTACAATATAGCTTTCCGGGTCAATCGGTCTCTCAAGAGTCAAAACATTTGGATCAAAGATCGGAAATTGTAAATTCTGTGCCTGTTTGAAAACATCTCCAAACTTCACAAATCCCTTTTCTTCGCCCATTTTAGTTTCAACTTGACATAAAAGCCCTGTATTAAAAAAGATGACCATAATTATTAAGAAAAATCGTCGCATCGCTCAAATTCATTTTAATTTTTCAATCTCTCACCATACCAGAGTTGATAATAATTTTGATACTCACCGCTTATGACCTTTTTCCACCAGTCCTCGTTTTGGATATACCAATTTATCGTTTCAGTTATTGCCTCCTCAAAGCTAAAAATCGGCTCCCAACCAAGTTCTCTTTTTATCTTCGTCCAATCCATCGCATATCTCCTATCATGCCCGGGTCTGTCCTTAACAAATTTTATCAATGACTCTGGCTTGTTAAGTTTCTTAAGTATCAACTTAACTATGTCAATGTTTCGCCATTCGTTACTTGCCCCAATGTTATAAATTTCCCCTGGTTTACCCCTTTGAATTACAAAGTCAATAGCTCTACAATGGTCAAGGACATAAATCCAATCACGGACATTCTCACCATCACCATAAACAGGTAATGGTTTGTCGTTCAGCGCATTTATTATCATAAGCGGTATAAGCTTCTCGGGAAATTGATACGGTCCGAAATTATTTGAACACCTTGTTATTATAATCGGAACGCCGAATGTCTTAAAATATGCCCTACATAAAAGGTCAGCACTCGCTTTGCTTGCTGCATAGGGTGAATTCGGAGAAAGAGGCATATCCTCAGTAAATTTGCCCGTTGGGCCAAGCGAACCATAAACCTCATCGGTTGAAATTTGAATGAATTTTTCAATCTCATATTTTTTCGCCACCTCAAGCAAAACTTGGGTTCCAATGACATTTGTCCGCATGAAAACCTCCGAACCAAGTATGCTTCTGTCAACATGGGACTCAGCAGCAAAGTTTACAACCACATCAACATTAAACTTTCTAACCACATATTCAACAAGCTCTTGGTTACATATATCCCCTTTTACGAAATGATAATTCGGGTTGTCCTCAACATCCCTCAAGTTTTCAAGATTTCCTGCGTAGGTGAGTTTATCAAGATTTACAACCGTCAAATCGGGATAGTTTTGTAAGATATAGCGGACGAAATTACTCCCGATGAAACCTGCACCACCGGTTACAAGGATACTTTGCATTAAAAAAATTCCCTTTTTAATTTTCAATTTGAGGCGACAAATTTCAAATTAATCTATGAAAATGCCACTAAAAAAACAATTATGAGACGACTTATCCTCGCTTTAATTCTCCTCAACACCTTGTGCGTGGCGCAGGTGAAGGAAATCAGAATAAAAATTTCAAAAGATGACACACTTATAAACCTTCCGCATAGGTTCATCATCCCCGAAAGTGAAATTTTAAAAATTGACTCAATTTTAATTCTCCCAGGAATTCACTACACAATTGACTATGGAAGCGGGAAGATAATTCTTAACAAAAGCCTCTTGCATAAGTTTGAATCGGAAGTTGAAGTGTATGTCTATTATAAAGCAATACCGATTGAGGATAAATTTTTTAAATACAGAAAAATAACTTCATCGGACTCAAATCCGTCAGAAGGTGAAACCCATTTAATTGAGGCAAAAAATGATGCGTCAACTCCCTACCTCGGCAATATCAGAAAAAACGGGAGCATCGTCAGGGGATTTACGCTCGGGAGTAATCGCGACCTTACACTTCAATCTGGTTTTAACCTTCAACTTTCGGGAAACTTAACAAAGGATGTTGAAGTTGTCGCATCGTTAACCGATGAAAACATCCCGATCCAGCCAGAGGGGAACACCCAAACGCTTCAGGAGATAGACAAAATTTTTATACAAGTGAAATCAAAAAATTTATTTGCGACATTTGGCGATTATGATATTGGATACCAATTAAGCGATGATAAAAATTTATACTTCAAGGATGCACCCGAATTCGCCTTTGTCAGAAGAAGATTGCAGGGTGGAAAATTTCAAGGTGAGCTTGAACAAGGATTTTTAAAGACAAGGAACACATTCACCATCGCTTCATCCCGAGGTAAATTCGCAACGAATTATTTTAACGGAGTTGATGGCTTACAAGGTCCATATAAACTGACGGGTCAAAACGGCGAGAGAGATATAATCGTCATAGCTGGAACTGAAAAAGTTTATGTTGACGGCGAAATTATGACCCGTGGAGAAAGCAACGATTATGTGATTGATTACTCAACTGCTGAGATAACATTTACGCCAAACCGACTCATCACCTCAGCGTCAAGGATAACAGTTGACTTCCAATACACTGATAGAAAATATGCACGAAATTTTTTCGGCTTCGTCTCTGACAATCTACTTTTTGATGAAAAATTTAATTTATCGGTGTCATATTTTTACGATGCTGATAATAAAAACGCCCCAATTGATATTGCCTTGACACAATCTGATATTGAGATATTGCGATCAAGCGGAGACAACCCATTTAAAGCAATAAAAAGTGGCGTTAACTTTGTTGGATTTGACTCATCAAAAGGGATCGGCAGGGGTCAATATGTCAAAAAGGATACGCTTATTGATTCAACAAGAGTTGAAATCTTTGTCTATTCACCAGGGGATAAAGAAGCGCTTTACTCAGTGAGCTTTTCTTATGTTGGACCTGGCAAGGGTGATTACATACGCAAAGGGATAGGAAAATACGAGTTCGTCGGGAAAAATAAAGGTGAATATCTACCAATTGTTTTCATACCTGCCCCCCAATCTTCACAACTTTTTGATCTAAAAGCGAAATACAAAACAGAAAAATTTGAATTCTTGCTTGAAACGGGGATTAGCAATTTTGATAAAAACCAGTTTTCAAATCTTGATGACGGAGATAATCGCGGGTTGGCGCTGAAGTATGGTCTGGCTTATTCAAGTGGGGAGATATCGGATAAGGGCTTGAGAAAAATTAATTTCAACTTGTTCCAAAGGCAAAGAAATAAAAATTTCGCCGGGATAGACAGATACAACGCTGTTGAATTCAACCGAAAATGGAACTTGATGAACGAAAGCGAAAACCTCAACGAGTCAATAATTGAATCATCTTTACAAATTGAACTCTTTAAAAAAAGCTCGCTTGTCGGGAGCTTCGGCGTTCTGAAAAACGAAGACAAATTCAAAACCAACAGAACCACATTTGAAGTTAAAATTGAAGAAGATAAACTTCCTGAGTTTAAAAATGTCGCTGAGATTTTAACTTCAAAATCAAGCGATTTAAACTCTAAATGGCTAAGGGATAAAGGTGGTGCAAGGTACAAGGTTGGTTTTCTCTCGCCATTTGTCAATTATGAAGCGGAGTTGAAAACCGTAACAAGGGGTGATTCTTTAAGCCAGGAAAGTTTTAGATTCGCAAGGTTAATCCCTGGCGTTTCATTTCATTTCAAGAAATTAACATTTGAATTTTCATATGAAACAAGGTTTGATGATGCTGTAAGAGGTGGAAGCTTCTCAAGGTCAAGTGTAACGAGAAATCAAAACTATAAATTGAAATTTGAAAGCGATAAGTTTAGTTTGAACACCGATTTGACATTCAATAAAAAATTCTTTACGGATGGCGACACAAAAAGGGAAATCAACAATGCTATAGCAAGATTACAAGGCAGGGCAGAGATTTTTAACAGAACCATAAGGTCTAGTTTTATCTACCGAGCGATGACGAGAATGGTGACAAGACTTGAACCTATTTTTATAAAAGTTCAACCCGGAACTGGAAACTACAGGTATCTTGGCGATCTCAATCGTAACGGGATTCAAGACCCGAATGAATTTGAATTGACGAAATTTGACGGTGACTACATCATGTTCACAGTCCCAGGAAGCGAATTCATACCGACAGCAAATGTTGAGGCAAGTTTAAATGTTAGATTCAACCCGGGAAGGCTAATCAAGATTCTATCGTTTTTTTCAAGCGATACATATCTTCAGGTCTCTGAAAGCAGCACCGAACCATGGCAAAAAATTTACCTTTTGAATCTGAGATACTTTCAACAGGAAAACAAAACGATAAACGGCACTATGACAATCAGACAAGATATTTTTCTTTTTGAAAACAACAGAAAGTTTAACTTGAGATATAGATTTTTAAAGACGGGCTCGCTGTATTCTTATAACATTGCAATTAGGAAGACATCAAACATTGAGAACACAATACGAGTAAGATGGTATCCCGATGAAGAGCTTGGATTTCAATGGGAGGTTCTAAGCAAAGCGAAGAAATCAATTGGCGGATTTAAATTGGGAGATTCCTTTGAGATACAAAGCAGGGGATTGAACTTTGATATCTTTTATAAACCGTTTACCTTCATTGAGTTAAGTTGTGGGATAGGAGTGACAAGGAACAAGAATTTAATGAACGATAGAAGGGCTGATTTAAATCGTCAAAGTGTTAAGTTCGGTTGGCTTTTTATCAGCAGAGGTAGAATTGATATTGAGGTTGAAAGACACGAAGCCATCACAAGCGGCGCTGGAGATATTGCTTATGAGCTCGTTGAAGGAAACTATCAAGGGAAAAATTTGATGATCCGGTTAACAGGGTCTTACAATGTTGGGGATTATATTCAACTTAACGGAAGCTATAACGCCCGCCTAACACCAAACTCAACTGTTCATATCGCACAAGTTGAGATAAGGGTTTATTTTTAAATTAAGATTTCCCCACAAATCCCCTTCCCCTAGAGTGTCGTTAATTTTTCACCCACACCTTTCAAATTCCGGTTTGCTTGATAATAATGTTCGTGCAATAGCCATAGGTGGAGAAAGCAATAAATAGACGGGGACTTAGCCGTGAGATTAGGAGGTTTTTAATAAGGGGCTTGAAGTGGAAAGCAGGCGAATTTATTGATGTAGAAAAGACGGTGCTGGCGAAATAAAAAAATAATTCTTTACCCCTTTCAAGTTTCAATTTATTTTCTTAGCGTTATACGAAGCCATGAAAGACCAAGCGTCCCGGCTACAAGTGAGGAAATTAAAATTGCAATTTTAGATTGTGTGATTATCTCCGGTTCATCAAATGCAAGTAACGCAATAAAAATTGACATTGTAAAACCGATACCTCCCAAAAGCCCGATACCAATTATATGCTTCCATTTCAAGTCCCGCGGCAATACACAAAGTCCAAGAGAAACGGCTATGAAACTAAAAAAATAAATCCCAAAGGGTTTCCCAACCACAAGTCCAGCAAAAATACCGAGGCTGTTCGTATTCGTTAAACCCGCATACCAATCACTTTCAATAATGATAGAGGTATTAGCCAATGCGAATAAAGGCAGAATAAAAAACGCAACGGGTTTATGAAGCCAATGTTGCAGAATGTATGAAGGCGATTTTTCTTCACTACCAGCAAACGGGATGGCAAATGCTAACAAAACCCCTGCGATCGTTGCATGAACGCCTGAGTGAAGCATAAAATACCACATCGCAACCCCACCGATTAAGTAAGGGATCAAATTATGCACTTTCAATCGGTTTAATATCAGCAATATCCCAAAAATACCAAGAGCCAAAAACAGATATGTATAGGCTAATGAATGCGTATAAAAAATCGCAATAATAATAATCGCTGCGAGGTCGTCAATAACAGCTAATGCTGTCAACAAAACTTTGAGCGACTCGGGAACACGATTGCCCAAAAGCGAAAGCACACCCAATGCGAAAGCTATGTCCGTTGCCATCGGAATTCCAAATCCAGATTGAGTGTCCGTCCCAAAATTTAAAAGCAAAAATATCCCCGCAGGAACAAGTAACCCACCAAGTGCTGCAAAGAATGGGAGTGATGCGTTTTTAATATTTGAAAGTTTGCCAACATAGATTTCTCTTTCTAACTCCAGCCCAATTAACAGAAAGAAAACGGCCATCAATCCATCATTTATCCAATGCGTAAAACTGTGACCCCCGATTTGAAAATTCCAAATTTTTAAATAACTATATTGAAAGGGTGAGTTTGCAAGTAAAAGTGAGATAACTGTGCAACAAACGAGTAAAATCCCACCGGATTTCTCACTTTTAAAAAACTCATCAAAAAGTGCAGAAAGTGTATTCTGCCTTGTTTTCATCACTTAATTTTTATCTGTGAATTAAGGTTGATGCAAGTTAAAAAGTCGGGGCGCCCGGACTCGAACCGGGGACCTCTTGGTCCCGAACCAAGCGCGCTAACCATCTGCGCTACGCCCCGAGCTTTTGACAAAATTTAATAAAATCTCACAAATTTTCAAAAGGTTGGAACTTATGTTTGCTCGTAATTTGTTATTATATTTGAACAATTATTCAAATAAAAAAATTTAAAGCCATGAGGAAAGCAAAGATCAACGGAAAAACTTGCATAGGTACAACCCAAAGCCAACCAGAAACAATCTTGCTAAAAAGGCGGATTAAACAATCAACGGATGAAATCAAAAATTTATCGCTTTTATTTAAAACAGTTGGAACTGAAACCGCGTTGAAAATTTTATATTTACTCTCAATTGAACGAGAACTCTGTGTTTGTGATATGGCAGAGATACTTGAGATGAATGTCTCAGCGATATCTCATCAGTTGAAGCGTCTGAGTCTATTTCGACTTGTTTCATCGGAAAGAAGAGGAAGAACGATTTTTTACTCCCTGCGAAAAAATCAATTCAACGAGTATCTTAAAGACCTATTCGCTGTAATTGATGAAGTTTACGAAAAAGCGAATAACCTTTCAATCTTTACAACAAATAAATGATGGAAGGGAAAAATGAAAGATAAAATTTCATTTGTCCTTGTCGCTATTTCTTCTGCACTCATTGGGTCAATCTGTTGTATCGGTCCGATTGTTTCAGCCCTTATTGGAATAGGAGCTGGTGCATCCTTTGCAAAATTCTCATCCTTGAGGATACCGTCTATGATAATAGCTATAATCGCCCTTGCATTTGGATTTTATGTGGTTTACTTCAAAAAGCATAGGGTTCTATGTGAAGATGGCGAATGCAAGGTCAAAACCCCAGGCAAATTATCAAAAATATCCCTTTGGATTGCAACGATATTAATCACCTTCCTTCTCATTTTCCCAAACATAATAAATACGAGTTCAACAAATGCAAAATTATCATCCGAAACCGGGTTGTCAAGCGTTGTAATTGAAGTTCAAGACATGGATTGCGAAGCGTGTTTTATCCCGATAAAGAACTCACTTGAGGAGAAAGATGGCATCGCCTGGTTCTCGCCCGATTTTTCAAAGCAGGAGATTGAGGTGAAATTTGACCAAAAAAAGATAAAAGTTTCGGACATAACTTATCTGATAAATGAATCTGGCTTTAAAGTTAAAAATGTAAAACAAAAACGAGATAAGAAGTGAAAAAATACGATTTGGTAATTATCGGTGGAGGAGCAGCCGGATTCGCAGCTGCTACGAAGGCAAACGACATCGGTGCAAGGGCTTTAATCGTGAACTCGGATCTCCCCATCGGTGGCACATGCGTAAATGTCGGCTGTATCCCAAGTAAAGTTTTACTTGAGATGGCGTATGATTTCAGCTATGGAAAAAATTCAAGGTTTGAATCATTGGATTATAAACTGAATGGGTGGGTTGACTTTAAAAGGGTCATAGAGGAAAAGGATAAAATTGTTGCCAAGATAAGGCAAAGAAATTACATTGATGTGGTCTCATCTTTTAAAACGGTTGATTATGTTGAAGGTAAAGGTTACATCAGATCCCCAAATGAGATTTCCATAAACGGTGAAATTTACTGGGCTGATAAAATTATAATTGCAACTGGTTCATCGCCGAGGGTTTTACCATTAAAAGGTATAGAAAAAGTAAATTACTTGACGAACAGAACAGCACTTTCGCTTGAAAATCTTCCCAAATCAATAATCGTCATTGGGGCTGGACCTCTCGGACTTGAATTTGCGCAGATGTTCGCAATGTTTGGGAGTAAGGTATTTGTGATTGAAAAAGAACCGAGGATTTTACCACTTGAGGAACCCGAAATTTCCCTCGCTCTCAAGCATTTGCTTGAGAGATGGGATATAGAATTTTTCACGGGGGCTGAAATAAAAGAGGTATTTCAAGATGGGAAAATGAAAATTTTAAAATTAAAGATGGGAGAGGATGAATTTGTCCTCAAAGCGGATGAAATTTTGCTCGCAACTGGTGTAACTCCCAATACCTCAAATCTTGGGCTTGAAAATGCCGGTGTTGAAGTTGATGGACGTGGTTTCATTAAAGTTGATGACACATTAAGAACAAGTTCAAAGAACATATGGGCAGCTGGGGATTGTATCGGTAAGATGTTTCTTGAGACGGTCGCAGCAAAAGAGGGTAACATCGCAGCTACAAATGCGCTTGAAGGAAAAAACTTAAAGATTGATTACGAATCCATACCCCACGCCGTTTTTACATTTCCACAAGTTGCAAGCGTTGGCTTAACTGAAAAAGAGCTAATGCGAAGGTTAAATATATGCGCTTGTAGAACCGTGAATTTCTCCTCTGTCCCAAAAGCTATTGCCGTTAAAAGAGATGAGGGCTTGATAAAAATGGTCATAAACCCAAGAGATGCGACGGTAGTCGGTGTTCATATCGTCTCCCACGACGCAGCTGAAATAATAAACTCAGCTGGTATAGCGGTTAAATTTAAATTAACAATCTACGACATAATTGACACGACTTTTGTGTTCCCGACATTTTCGGAAGCGTTAAAAATAGCATCGCTTGCCTTCACAAGAGATATTAGTGTGATGAGCTGTTGCATAGTTTAAAACAAAAGGAGATGAAAAGATGAAAATATATCTTTCTTGTCCAACAAATTTTGAAGAAAAATTATCGCAAAAGAGACCATTAATCCATCAAGCTGTCCATATGGTTTTTATACTTTCTATTCTTTTCGTCTCTTGCAAGAGCGAAGCTATAACCCCATCTTTAAATAATCCACCAGTTATAGAAAAAATAGAAGTTAAACCATCTACAATCAGGGTTTACCAGACGGCAACCATCACGGCATATGCATCAGATCCAGATGGTGATGATCTGACATTTGAATGGGAGGCTACGCTCGGCTACATTTACGGCAGTGGTGGAACTGTAAAGTATTCCGCTTCCTTGTGTTGCGCTGGAACAAATACAATAAAACTTACAGTTAAAGATGGTCGCGGTGGTTCAGCAACTGGAACAGCGATGATTACAGTTCTGCCGTAGCGCTTTATTTAAAATTAAAGGAGGTAAGAAAAATGAGATGGAG
>NZ_FAOO01000001.1:188009-233680 GCF_900070205.1 Candidatus Thermokryptus mobilis
AAAATAACCATGTGTAACGCAAGAAAAACTCAAACGCCAAGGGAAAGCTATGCAAACCCGGAAACGCTTAAAATTGGCGTGATTTTTATTCTGCTGTTGTTCATACCACTTGCTAATCTGAAATCTCAGGGTTGTTGTATTGTAGGAACACCAAAAACTGGTGGAACTTTTGACTATGGGATTCTTCTAAGAAATTCTTTTTTGATAAACGCTGGATATGAATTTTATAGGGGGACAAAACTTTACAATGGGAAGGAACGGGTAGTATCAAGCTTGATGCCCATTAAAGATAAAAAGGTGCACAACTTTTATATTGATTTAAGCTACGCCCCGTTGAATCGTTTAACCTTAAGTATAACCGCAATTTATACGCAAAAAATCCGCAAATTGACCGATGTAGTGCAAAAAAGCTATGGCGTTGGAGATGCAGTGATTTTAGGGAAATTTTCAATCATAGCACCTAATATAACCAATCAAAGGGAACTTACAGTTGGTTTGGGATGGAAAGTTCCAATTGGGAATTCATCCTTCCGTTTAGATGGGGTTAAGCTATCAATTGACATGCAACCAACAATCGGATCAATTGATAAAATCATTTGGTTTTACTTCTATCAAGCGTTCCTACCAAAACCGTTTAATTTCTTCGTCTCAGGGATATTTAAGCTAAACGGGAGAAATTTAGATGGATATAAATTGGGAAACGAATTCTTTTTGAACACCGGTTTCTACATAAAATTAAACAACTACTTATTTCTTACCGCCAGAGGGCGGTTAAAATACTATGCCTCTGATACTTATGCTGAATTACCAGTTCCAAACACAGGTGGGCAGTGGTTTTTTGTGTCACCAGAAGTTATTTATTTAAATGATAATGTGAGTTTACGTTTCTATCTTGATTATCCAGTTTACTTGAATGTGAAGGGCACACAACTTGTTCCTGATTATATCGTCGGGCTATCAGTTGGATATAATTTAAAAATTAAATAACTGATAAAATGATTTTAACCATAACATCAATTGACGGCGTTGAATTGAACATATCCCATAGGTTTTATCGTTTATTGAACGAGTCAAAGGAAAAAAGAGAAATGATATGTAAGGTTTGTGGGAGAGAGGCGTCAAATTCAGTTCGCAGGATAACGATGGATAATCTTGTGAAAGATGAGTATAAAAATTTTATAACCGAAGACAAATACTATTTCTGCGCAACTTTTATGTGTCCGGTTGTTTACTTTAAAAACGATCCAGATATTTACTTTACAAAAAATTCTTTAAAGGTTAGAGTTGGGATAAAAGAAGCAACACCGCCTATAACGGTTTGCTATTGTTTAAATGTTGATGAGCAAACGATCCTTTATGAGATTGTTGTAAAAGGGTGCTGTGATTCAATTGAAAAAATAAAGGAATACACAAAAGCAAGAACGGGTCGTGAGTGCCATATAAAAAATCCCTCTGGAAAATGTTGTGGTGAATTTGTGAAAAGAGTCCTTGAAAAGGGTTTATCATTTAACATTGAAGAAAGCTTGAAAAGGATCGCGATTGAAAATGCAAATCAAATACCTGACGAATAAGGGGCAAGCAAATGCTTGCCCCAAAAGAATCAAACGGTGACTTTTTCCTCGTGAATTATCTTCGTCCCAAGCAGTTCAAGAAACTTCGCAAGCCAATCGGGATGAGCTGGCCAAGCTGGCGCGGTTACAATGTTCCCGTCAACTATTGCTTTATCCCATGGTAATTCAACATATTCACCGCCGGCGACTTTGACCTCTGGTCCAACGGCTGGATAAGCATTAATTTTCCTCCCCTTCACAACTCCAGCTGCTGTTAACACTTGTGCTCCGTGACAGATCGCTGCGATCGGCTTATTATTGTCAGCAAAATGACGCACAATTTCAAGCACCTTTTCATTCATTCTGATATATTCGGGTGCTCTACCGCCTGGGATCACAAGCGCATCGTATTCAGCTGGATTGATGTTGTCAAATGTCGCGTTAAGCGTGAAATTATGCCCGGGCTTTTCACTATAAGTTTGATCACCTTCAAAATCGTGAACAGCGGTCCTTACCTTTTCCCCGGCTTTTTTACCCGGACAAACGGCATGAACGGTATGTCCAACCATTTGAAGTGCCTGAAATGGCACCATCACTTCATAATCTTCCACAAAATCACCAACAAGCATCAAAATTTTTTTCCCCGCCATGATACCCTCCAAATTTTTGTTTTTAACTTTGCAAGTTTAATTTAAATAAATAATCTGACTTTGTCAAGAAGGAAACTTCAAAAGCATTCAAGCATTTTTAAAATTTCACCGCGCGAGAAATCATTTACCACTAATTTTTTCTTTATTATCTTCTCCACTGTGAAAAATTTTCCCCTAATATGTTGTCATCTTTAAACCCGATTCTCTATGGCAACTTGCGCTTTAGGAAAACTTGTTTTTCATCCTGTCATTTTTTAAATTTTTTAATGAAACATTGCCCGGGTGGCGGAATTGGTAGACGCACAGGACTTAAAATCCTGTGTCCCCCAAAGGGACGTACCGGTTCGAGTCCGGTCCCGGGCACTTTCAAGGTCCGATGTTTGGGTCAGGTCCTGCGCAACGGGATGTTGCCAAACCCCGCCAGGCCCGGAAGGGAGCAACGGTAGGCAAATTATTCCGTGTGACGCAGGGTCGCCTGCCCATCATCGGACCTTCTTTTTAAAAGAAACAACTATTGATTCATCCCTTGGCCATCTCTCCAATGCTTTGTGGTCCTCATAAACATGGATGTGAAACTTCACCCTTGGTAAATCTCCAAAAGCGCAAAGCGTCTCACGGCTTATCTCAAGCTCAAAAACCTCACCAAAAGCATATTTCAAATCAAAAACCTCCTGCTTATTTCTCCGGCTAATTTTTCTAACTGAAAATCCCTCGTGATTAAATTCAATTCTTATCTCGCATGGTTCAACAAAATGAACCTCTATGCGATTTCTATCTGTCAATCCCCTTGAAGTATCAACGCGAATGAAAAATTTATCCTCATTATAGCCGAAATAAATCCTCTTAACAATACTTGTGACTTGATGCATTGCCGTTCCTGTTCGGGCAACATCATAATAGCCAGCCCCTTCCCACTCAAAATTTTTCTTCCTCATTCCATCAATACTCGGATAAATAAATCTTCTCGGTTCAACGATAAAGAACTTAACAAGCTTTCTCTTTATCGGATGATAAAGTTCAACAGGCGCTTCATAACCGAGAATTTCATAGACATTTATCAAATGTTTTCTAAAAAGGAAATCAAACTCATCTGCTTGTGCGCTCACATGCTCATCGCCAAACCACCAACACCAATCGCTCCCCTCAGCGATATAAATCTCCTCCCAAGCCCTTTTTATCGTCTCTTCACTATGCCTTCCGCTTGAAATCTCCCTCACAAGCAAATCCCTCACACGCTTCAAAAGGTCCCACGCTTTATTGTCCTCATCATGACCAATCCAAATGTTAAAATTAGCATTTATCCAAGAGCCAGGGAAAATCTTCTTCAAAGCGATGGCATCACAACTTTCAAAGAAATCACTTAATCTTACAGTTTCAAGCCTTTCATCATTTGAAATCAACCAATATAAAGTTCTTAAAAAATCCTTCCCATCGCTTTGGTAATACTCCCAGCAATTCTCACCATCAAGAATGATGGCAACAATTGAGTTCTTTAATGCTTCTTCACCCTCCCTTTGAATTATTTCATCACGTATCCTTAAAATTCTATTGACAAGATCATTCGCTGCGTCATCCGGAGACCAACTTGAATAAACAAATCCGATCAAGTCGGATAAAATTCTATCCCTAAATACGATTTTGACTTCTCCAAATGGCGTAACAAATTTATATGGTTTGTAAATTCTAATTCTCTCATTTACGCCATTTTCAACGAGAGATAAAGATTTTAGCAATACTTCCTCATCGGAAGCTGTCCATCTCAAGCCATTTTCAGCCATCAATTGAATCGCTTCTTCACTTATACTCCCTTCACTTGGCCACATGCCGACGGGCTTTCGCCCAAAAATTTCTTCATATAATTTTATCGCCTTCTTAATTTGTGCGTCCGCATCTTCCGGGTGGGAAAATTTTACCTTCGGCAACTTAATCTCGGGAGATGAAACTTTAGCAATTGAAACATCGCATAAAAGTGGTAAAATCGGATGATAAAATGGACTTACACTCACCTCTATCTGCCCGCGATTTTGTGCTTCAATATGTTTTGGGATTATCCTCCCCAAAATCTCATAATGACCGTTGATCAAAATATGTTTGTCATCCTCTGTAAATCCACCGCCTTTTTCAAAAAGTTTCTTAAACGGCTCGTCATACTTGCTGTATTCCCCAACCCAAATAAGGTTATACCAAACTTGAAGATCAAGCCAATCCTGGGAACTAAACCTTGTGACAACCTCATTGAAAACTTCAACACTAAAAGAGAAACCACCACGCTTATTAAAAAGCTCAAGATACCTCGGAAATGGCTTTATCATCCTGTCAAAATTAGCCAGAAAAAAATTCTTCAAAATCTCAAGCTTATCGTCCTCTGTTAGTTCATCAACCCTTTTTTTCGTCAATTTTAAAATTTTATCCTCAGCTCTGTTTTCAACATAATCCAAAATTTGAACTATAAGCGAGGGCGCAAGGTTGAATGTCTGCTTTATCCTTGGATAATCATCAAGTATCCGCACCATATCCCAATAATCCTTCACCCCGTGAAATCTAACCCAAGGCAATAAATACTCCCCATCTTGCTTATAATACGGCTGATGCTGATGCCAAAGGAAGGCAACTTTTATCGGCTCCATCAATAGATCCTAAAATTTGTTTTTTCAGTATAGTTTATGTCACAAATTTAAATTTACCCAAATCAATGCTCAAATTAAAGTTTGCTTTTATCAGTGCAAATTCTTTAAATTTTTTAAAACGAAAACAAAACCACTTGGAAATTTGCCCTGGGTTCTTAGGATGACACTTTTGCTACTTGGACTTCTTCTTTTAATTTACATCTACTTGTCGTCTAAAATTTCCTTCGCTTTAAGACAATTGGGGTTCAATCACTTGAAATTTCTCCCGCTTTTCATCTTGATTTATTTCCTCTCTTATCCATTAATTGGACTTTTCGGCTTCTTGCTTGGTTCACAGGCGATAATCTCAACATTTCGTTTTGGGAATAAAATTTTTGATGTGACTTTCACTTATCCATTCTGGGTTGGTCTCGTCTTTGCGCTTCAAACATTCTTCCCATTTCTCTTAATTGACATAGCAAGGTTAATTTTAAAATCAACAACGCTCGCTTTAAATCAGGCAAGGTTAAATATCATTTTCCCCTTGCTGATAATTTTAATAGCCGTCGTAAACCTAATATACGCTGGGGTAAAAACATACATTGACACGAACAAGATAAACATCAGCAGGGCAACTTTAAAAGTTGACAATCTTCCGGGAAGTTTGAACGGTTTTAAAATCGTTCACATAAGCGATATTCAAGCCGATGAAAGAACCGGAAGGGAAAAGATTGGGAGATACATAAACATTGTAAACTCGCTTGAACCTGACATTGTAATTTTCACTGGTGATATAGTCACTTATGGAACCAAACACATTCCATTAGCGGTTGAAATGATTTCAAAGGTGAATTCAAAATTCGGCTTATATTCTTGCATTGGTGACCACGATTACTGGGCTGGCGTTGAAAACATAAATACCGAAATGGCGAAATACGGCTTAAAACTCTTTGATAATGAAAATGTGAAATTAAAAATTGACGGCGCAACGCTTGGCTTAACCCTCGTAACTAACATATATAGCAAACGACCGCAGACGGATATACTTGAAAATCTCGCATCAAGTAATGATGCTGATATAAAAATTTTTGTTACCCACCAACCATCTGAGTTCCTTGTTAATTTTGCAAAAGAAAGAAATTACAAACTTTTCCTTTCGGGTCACACTCACGGTGGTCAAGTTGTCATTTCGCTTTTCGGATTTGAGATAATACCTTCAAGAATTGAAACAAAATTTGTCTCGGGGTTCTATGATCTCGGCTCAATTTTGGTAAGTGTAAATCGCGGGCTTGGTTTTACAGCTGCGCCAATACGGTTCAATGCACCCGCGGAGGTGACGCTAATAAAACTCGTCCCAGGAAGTTAAAATGAAGCGCCTTTTAATCGTTCTTTTCACTTTGCTAATTCTCGGATGCTCAAGGGAATTAAATGAAATGACAGGTCCTGACACAACTCCACCCTCACCACCCCAAGGACTTTCTGTTTATTTCGCCGGCGATGGTATGGTTATTCTCGTCTGGCAAAATAACACAGAACCAGATGTTGATTTCTACAAAATTTATCGCTCAAATGACAGCATAAACTTTCTCAATATAGGTCAATCTTATGAAAACATATTTTCCGACAAAGGACTTTATTATGATACGGTTTATTACTATTACATAACCGCTGTTGATAACTCTGGAAACGAGAGCCAACCGAGTTCAACTGTAAGCGCAAAACCTGTGAATAAGTATCCACCCACTCAACCTTTCGGTTTAAGCGTTGATGCACACAATGACCCTGATGGCATTTACTTTAACCTGAAATGGTATAAAAATCCAGATGGAGACATAAATCTTTACAAGATCTACAGATCAACAACGCAAAATTTCACTCCCAGCGATTTAAATTTAGTTGGATGGACAAAGGACAATTACTTTCGCGATACTGTTAATTTAAGCGTAAATCAGAGATATTACTACAAAATCGTAGCAGTTGACAAAGGAGGACTTGAAAGCAAACCAAGCTACGAAGACGATGACATAATTTTGAAATGCCCGAGTTTGCTAAATCCACAAGACAATGGCACAACGGATTACAACCCGGTTTTCAAGTGGGAAAAAGTTGAAAACGCTTCTGGATACATAATTTTTGTCTCAACCTCAAAATTTGGAAATGAGATATGGAAAAAAGTGATAAAAGGTGAAGATTCCGATACATTTAGCGTCACTTATCTTGGTCCGTCACTCTATGATGGCAGGATTTATTTTTGGAAGGTTGCAACTTTTACAAAAAGTGAAAACCTGATAAATTCAATAAGTGAAACAAGGAGCTTCAGGGTTAGCATAAGATGATTGAGGCAATAAACATAGTCAAATACTATAACGATAAACTTGTGCTTAAGGGTGTAAGTTTCAGCGTCGGTGAGGGTGAAATATGTGGTTATATTGGACCGAACGGGGCTGGAAAAACAACAACGATAAAGATTTTAACTGGGATTATAAAACCAAACTCCGGCTTGGCTTATATTAACGGGATAAATGTGGTTGAAAAACCAGATGATGTAAAAAAAATAATTGGTTATATCCCGGAACATGCACCTATGTTTGAAACATTGACGCCGATGGAGTTTTTAAGTTTTGTCGGGAAAATCTACGGAATGAGCGAGGGGGAGATTGAAAGAAATGTCTTTGAACTTATGGAAATTTTTGAAATTTACGATTTCAAAGATGAACCGATGTTAAGTTTTTCAAAGGGCATGAAACAGAAGGTCATTTTAATTTCAGCCATTATGCACGACCCGAAGGTTTTATTCCTTGATGAACCGCTTAATGGTCTTGACACGAACGCAATTCAAATTTTTAAGGAGATGATCAAAAAAATGGCGAAAAATGGAAAAACGATTTTTTACTCCTCACATCTACTTGATGTGATAGAAAGGATATGCGACAAGCTTATAATAATAAACAAAGGTAAAATAATAGCAAGTGGAACCGTTGAAGATATCTTGCGAGAAGCCAATGTCTCGCAGTTAAATGAAGCGTTCATCAAATTGACGGGGATTGAAACCCCAAGCGAAAAGATAGATAAATTTTTAAATCGTTCAAAATGACCTCACGAAAATAACTTAATCCCGATAGCACATGCGTTACAGAGCGAATTTGAACAATAAAATTTATAAAGTTGAATCCCGCCCTGATGCATCACCGCTGAAGGTGAAATTCTAACCTTCCCAAGCAAAAGCTCTTCCTCAATTTTTGAAGTTATCCAATTTGGTGAAAGACCTGGGAAATTCTTATAAATCTCTATAACTCCATTCTCTAACACCCTGTTATTAAAAATTCTTGCAAAGGTCAGCATCATCGGCAAAACTCCGTTCACAACAATTTCGCTTGCTTTTGAGGTACCAATAGCGAAACCAGTTTTAACCCGACTGCTACCACCAAAATTATAATGGTTCTCCCAATAGCCCTCTGACCTCACACGAAATAGTTCAACAAGATGTTTTGCCTTTTCAATCGGCTTCAATTTTGAGGTTATGATATCGCTCATCTTCGCAAAAAAATCCTCGTGAATTATTCTCCACACAATTTTAGAAGCACCGCTGAGTTTAAAAATCGGCGAATTGGCAGGTCTGGTAGAGGAAAATTTCCATTCCGAATAGTGCAAAAGTTCCCTGCGATAATTTTTCTTTACCTCAAGCCATTCTCTCTCCAGCTCATTAAGAAAAATTTTCGTCTCCGCATCGCTTCTTTTCCCCTTGTAATGCTTAATGAAACCAGCTACACCGAAAAGTATAGATTGAATTTTCAAAATTTGTCTTTCATATGTATGAGCGAAGGAATTATCGGCGATGAACCTCAAGGTTAAATTTCGTGCAAGCTTTTGAAATGGCTCTTTGTTCTTTGAATACCCAAGGGCTTCCATAACTTTTTCATAAAGAAGTTGATCCCAAACAAATTTATGTGAAAGCTGGAAAAGAGAATAACCTTTATATGTTGAGAAATAATCTGATGGGGACTCTGCTATCATAAAAAAGTTCTCATCAATTATCTCAGCCAATCTCTCGCTTAAGTTCCTCGCCTTGAAAAACAACCTTGTCAGACCAAGCTTCTTAATCCATTTCAATTTTTCGTCCATCGGGACATTTTTATTAAAAGCATAGCATTTTATCCTTTCATCTCTTTTGATCGCTTTGCTAAACTCATTTATATTGGATATTTCAGCCGTGAGGACGCCTCTGCCAGAAACCGTATAAACAAAGCCATTGTCTGTATCGTCATTGGCAACGACATGGAGTATGACAGTGTTATATCTTTCATCAATGTGATGTTTGTGATTTTTCCAATCAGATGCCTTAAGGTGTATTTCAACATCGCCTCTAAGAATTTTCCCATTTATCTTTATTCTTGCATCTGTGAAGTCAGCCCCATCGCTTGTGTTCATCTCGCCAGAATTTAAAACTTCAATTTTATCCGAATTTTTCGTCCGAAGTTCAAGCTTGTCCCAAAACGAAAGCCAAATTGAATAAAGATATGTTTCATCTATTGCGCGAGGCATTTGAACTTTTTTCATCTATGTATCTCTTGACCTTGTCAAAAAACTCAACCCAGCGCTTTGGATTCTCGCTGTAAACCCTTGAAAGCGAATCAAACTGTTGATAGCTCATTTTTTTAGATTTGAGAAGCGAATCAACCTTTGCTTTCAACAGAAGCGAATCGCTACTAAATTTTTCAGATAAGAGCAAGACCTCGCCATAAACCTCAACAAATTTATCATCGCTTTTTCCCTTGCCCGAACGACAAGAAAAAAATAAAGCTAAAAAGATCAAGCAACAAACCCACTTGAAACCCATTTTAACAAGAAATTTACTTGAGTAAATCTTTAAAGAAGTTCGGTAAAGCGAAAGATGCCCAGTGTATCTGCTCGTTGTAGTACTTAAGTTGAAATCCGGCAACTCTGTTGGGGTTGAAATCCTCCACTGGGTCAAATTTCTTAGAACCAAGAACAAAACTTATAAGACCGCTTGCATATGTTGGGACATTTGCGAGATAAAAACGAACTATTGGAAAGTATTTATTGAAAACGGAATGAATTTTTTTTATCAAGTCGGGGAAAACGAACGGTGATTCCGCTTGCGCGACAACTATACCAAAGTCATTCAAAGCTGAGAAGACATCTTTATAGAAGTTTTCTTCAAAAAGACCAACCGCCGGACCTATTGGGTCTGGCGAATCTATCAAAATGACATCGTAAACGCCATTTTTTGACTTGATGAATTCAACCCCATCTTGAAATATCACCTCAACTCGCTCATCATCAAGATAGGACGATACTTGGGGAAAAAATCTTCTCGCTGCGTTTACAACTTCTTCATCTATTTCAACAAGTTCAATCCTTTCAACTGATTTATGCTTTAAAACTTCTCTTACAACACCGCCATCTCCTCCACCTATAACCAAAACTCTAACTGGATTTGGGTGAGTAAACAACGGCACATGAGCTATCATTTCGTGATAAATAAACTCATCCTTTTCCGTCAGCATTATAAATCCATCAAGCACCAAAACCTTTCCATAATCATAAGATTCAAAAATCTCTATTCTTTGAAAAGGCGTTTCCTTCTCAAAAATTTTGCGCGATATCTTCAACGATAAAGCGGTATTCTCCGGACCGTATTCCGTAAACCAAATTCCTTCGCTGTTACTATTCGGGATGTCAGTATTTACTTCACCTTTCTCCTGCAAGAACCCCTGCCATTATTTTCTTTGTGCTTGTGCTAATGATATTCTCTGACAGACCTCTTTTTACCTCCATGATGTAGGAGGCTTTCGCTTTAAATTTTTCCTTCAGATACTCATAGCTAACATATGGATCAACATCATCCCCACAGGTGAAAACATCAATTGCAGCGTAACCATATTCTGGCCATGTGTGAATTGTCAGATGTGACTCAGCGATCACAACGACACCGCTGACCCCGTGGGGATTGAAAGTGTGAAAAAATGTTTTAACGATCGTCGCCCCTGCAAGCTCAGCCGATTTCGTCAGGATTTTCTCAACAAAAGAAACATCGTTAAGGAGTTTCCTATCACAGTTAAAGAGTTCAATTAAAAGATGCCTTCCTAACGCTTTCAATTTCACCTCCTCCTGTTTTTTAGAGTTTAACTCTAAAATGCAATAATTAATAATAAATTTTTTGTTAAGTTTCAAGTTTTAATTCATTTTATCTGCGATATCTCGTAGAAATACCTGACGAATGTTTTCATACCTCCGGATGCTTGACGCCAATCATAGTTTTCATTCGGTTCATGATAACCGTGCTCTGGCAAACTTAAACCGATGAAGACAATTGGAACTTTCAAATGTTTTTTCATTGTGACAACCGCTCCTATTGAGCCTCCCTCCCTTATAAAAGCTGGCTTCAAGCCGAAACCATATTGAATAGCCCTAACGGCTGCTTCTGCATACGGACCTGTGAATTCACCATAATATGGCTCAAGCGCATTCTCCCTTATAACTTGAACATCAGGGTTCAGTTTCTTAACATAATCCTTCAAAAGTTTAAACACTTTATCCGGTTTCTGATCTGGGACAAGTCGCATGCTTATTTTAACCTCTGCTCGTGGGGGGATAATCGTTTTTATCCCAGGTCCAGTATATCCGCCGACGATACCGTGAACTTCAAATGTCGGCTCAGCCCATATCCTACGCAATATCTCAGCTTTATTCTTAGTCCTTACGCTCTTAAACCCATAAACTTGAATCCAACGCTTGACATCAAATCCTGAAGCGAGGAAGTTTTTCAACTCCTCTTTGGAAAGCTTTCTCACATCCTTATAAAATCCGGGAATTTTAACTTTTCCGGTCTTTGCATCATACAGCTGTGATACAAGTTGACAAAGTTCGCCGATCGGATTTCTGGCTACACCGCCAGTTGTCCCTGAGTGAACATCTTTAGTCCCGGTATCAAGCACAAGACGAGCGCCTTGAAGTCCCCTCAAACCATAAGGTATTGACGGTTTTTCAGGGGAAATCCACAAAGTATCGGAAACAAGAATAGAATCAACCTTTAAATCCGACTTGTTATTTTTGATGAAGTATTCAAAATTCGGGCTTCCATTTTCTTCCTCAAACTCCCATATGAATTTGATGTTTATCGGAATGCCATTTTCAACAGCAAAACGAGCTGCAAAAAGCGCCGTTAAAGCCGGACCCTTATCATCGGTTGTCCCTCGCCCATAGTATTTCCCATTCTCCTTAGTGAACTTAAACGGCTCTCTAACCCATTCAGGTCCACCAGCTGGCTGAACATCAAGGTGATTATAAATTGCAACAGTGGGATTTTTTGAGTCAGTTATATAAGAACCTAAAACGACTGGATTCCCTGGTGTTTCGCACTTCTTTGCATCAAAACCAAACTTCTTTAAAAACTCAACCGCAAGATCAGCTCCTTTCTCAATCTCACCCTTATAAGATGGGTCCATGCTAACTGTCGGAATTTCCACTATTTGCCCGAGCATATCTTCAAATTCATTCCTGACATCCTCAACATAACTTGATAGTTTCTCGGATATGTTCTCCCAGTTTGGAAGTCCATTTGCCATTTTTGTTCCCTTTTTTGGTTTTTAATTTGACCTTGGGTGATAAAGAAAATAAACCTCTTTTAAGTTCTCAATGTTTTTCGCACGGATATAAATTTGAGTCGTTGATATATCAACATGACCAAGCATTTCTTGAACGGCTCTTAGGTCAGCTCCATTTTCAAGAAGATGTGTTGCGAAAGAATGACGCAATGTGTGCGGATGAATTTCTTTTTTAATCCCAGCCATTAGAGCATATTTCTTAACGATTTTCCAAACCGCCATCCTTGTAAATCTCTTTCCTAATCTACTCAAAAATAAAATATCTCCACTTGTAATTTTAACAAATTTCGGTCTAACTTTCAACTGATACTCCCTGATCCATTTGATCGCGGTCTCCCCAATCGGTATCAACCTTTGCTTTGAACCTTTCCCAAAAACCCTAACGACTTCCTTATCTATAAACAAATCCGACTGCTTAAAATTTATTAATTCCGAAACCCTAACCCCAGTTGCATACATAAATTCAAGCATAGCCCTGTCCCTTACGCCTATCTCCGTACTAACATCTGGTTGTTCAAGAAGCGAGAAAATCTCTTCTATCGTTAAAACCTCGGGCAATTTTCTCCTAATCATAGGTCCTTCAATGTCATCAACGGGATAATTTTTTGTGTATGCCACATTCCATAAGAACTTGTGAAATGTCCTTATTGATGATATGTTCCTTGACACACTTGATTGGCTTAATCCAATGCTTTGCAGTTCAGTGATATATCGCTTCACGATTTCCTCGCTCACCCAATCGGGATGTTCTATCCCGTTTTCCTCAAGAAATTTTATATATCTCACCAGATCAATTGAGTAGGAAGATACGGTGTTCTTTGAATAACCTCTTTCAACTTCAATTGATGTCAAAAAATAAGTCAAACTTTTTCGCCAAATCTCGCCTTTTATCTTTTCCCGCTCAAACATAATCACTATTTAACCTTTCTGCTTTTTCTTTGTCTTGTCTTTTCATTTTCAGAAACCTTATCCTTCGTCCTCTCTTTCTCCTGTCCGGGATACTTTATCCTTGGATGGTATAAATTCACAAGAATTTGAACGAAAGCCTTCTTTATCTCTTCAATATCTTTCAAAGTTAAATTTGACTCATCAAGCTGACCATCCTCAATTCGGTTTTCAAAAATTGCATCAACGATCTTCTCTATATTTTCTGGCGTTTTCTCATCAAGCGAGCGGGTTGCTGCTTCAACCGAATCAGCAAGCATAACGATAGCGGTTTCTTTTGAATCTGGCTTTGGTCCCTTATATCTAAAGTCCGACTCCTTGATTTCAACATTTTTGAGTTCCCTTCTCTTCAACGCCTTGCCATAAAAATAGGCAACGAGCGTCGTCCCGTGATGCATAGGGATAAACTTTATTATCTCTGATGGAAGCTTATATTTTTTAGCAAGCTCTTGCCCGTCTTCAACATGGGATATTATTATTTGAACGCTTTGCTCCGGGGTTATAGAAGTGTGAAGTTTTTCTGATTCCATTTGATTTTCAACGAAGAACTCGGGATTCAAAATTTTTCCAATGTCATGATAATAAGCCCCAACCCTTGCAAGAATGGGATTTGCACCTATTGCTTTAGCTGCAGCTTCTGCAAGAGTTGCAACCGCAATGCTGTGATGAAATGTCCCAGGAGCTCTTGCTGAAAGCTCACGCAGAAGAGGATGATTGAAATCGGAAAGCTCAAGAAGGGTGATTTCAGTCATTATTCCAAATATCCTCTCAAAAAAAATCAATAAACCATAAGTTATGATTGGCGAAAGCAATGCATTTGCCCCAGCAAAACCAAACTTCGCAAGAATATTGCTAAAGCTTTCATATTTTTGGAGCGAGAAGCTAGCGATCACAAAAACATAAGCGATAAGTATAAATATGAAACTTCTAAAAATTTGCATCCTATTCCCAATGTTCCTGACGGAATAAATCGCAATTGTTCCGGCTATAAGAGAAGCACTTGTCACATCATAATTGTAACCGACAGCGGAGCCAACTATAAGTGAAATCGCAACCGTCCCCCAAAAGGCAACCCTTGAATCAAAAATTATCGTCAATAACATTGAAGATGAAGGAACAAGCACAAAATAATTTACCTCATTCCCGACCTTTATCTTCGTGATCAAAAACGCAACCAAAATTTGAAATAAGAAAAGCGCATCTATCAATAAAAGAAGTTTATTGTCAAAATAAATTTTTTTCCGATACATATAAATGTAAAGCCAAAAAATCGCAAGAACACTTCCTGTAAAAACAAATCGTCCAAGGTCTTTAAGAATTTTACCAGCGCCGATACCACGCTCCTTTTGCGCCTTTTTCAATGACTCAAGTTTTAAATATGCCTCTGGCGTAACAATTTCATGTCTTGAAATTATCTTCTCGTTTTCCCTAACGATTCCAACCGTCTTTAAAATTTTTCCCTTTTCCCGCTCCAATAGTTCCTCTGTCTCCCCTTGATTGAAAATTAAATTGGGCTTTACAAAGGAAAAAAGAATTTTTGACATCAAATCAAAAGCACCTGTGTCAACCAAAGCAATTTCCCCAAAATTTCTCTTTGATAATTCCTTCGCCACTTCAAGGCATTCGCCTAAATCGTAAAACTTTCCCTGCCTATAAATCTCCTCAAACCTTCCCTTTCTCAAGACAATCTCGTTCCTTCTCAAAGATGTCCTCGGTATTGAAATAACCCCAGCAGAGGAATAAATCAAGGATAGATATGTCTCCCCCGTTATTTTAAACTTACCGACATCAAAATATCCAACTCTATTCAAGTACTCAATCCTTTCAATTTCATCAGCCGAAATTTTATTCAATAGTTTCACCCTTAATCTTTCAATTTCCACCGAATCGCGAGCGCTCACATGTTTAAATTTCTTTATGTCAAGATACGATTTTAAATCAGTTATGAACGCCTCAAATTCCTTTTTCTGCTTTTCAACCACCGTTGTATCAACATCAAAAATGAAATAAACCTGCGAATATACCTTGTTTATCTCCTCCTGATACTGTTCCTCGCTCTTGTAAATAGGGAAAGAGAAAGGGGCAACGACATCATCATAAAGCCAAACGCTTCCAATCTCATACTTATAATCAATTCCATAAGGGGATGGGAACATTATAACAACGGTGAAAGGGATCAAAAGGAAAATAAGAAACTTTAAAGTTAAATCACTTAAAAAAATCCCTTTTATTTTGCCGAAAAATTCCCTCATGGGTTTGTTCTTTTCTTTGAATCAAGCAAAATTTCAAGAAACTCACCAACACCATCTTCATCATTTGTCCTTGAAGTCACATAGTCAGCGTTAAACCTTACCTCTGCCACCGCATTTCTCATTGCAACAGAAACTCCGACGCTTTTCAAAAATTCAATATCATTGTAAAAATCACCAATGCCTGCGATTTCTCTGCGCTTCAATTTGAAAAACTTTCGGACATATTTCAATCCCGTCGCCTTTGAAATTCCCCTGCGCTTCACCTCAAGATATGTAAGATGATCATATTTAAGGGATGGATAAATTGTAGTTGATATATTTGAAAAGAAAGGCGGTTCAAGCTTATGCGCAACTTTATAAAGGATATAATTCCTATCTGAACTTAAAACAACTCGGAGGACCTTATCAGTATAATCATAGTAAGAGTCAACTTCCATTGTCTCTGCTTCAAGGTTTCCGATATAGGATGGGAAAATTGTGTTCTCAGGCGTGTAAATGACTTTATCCTCAGAATAAAAAAGTATATTGACGAAAAATCTCTCTGCAAGTTCAAGCGCCTTTAAAACCTTTTTCTCGGGAAGATAAAATGCTTTTATCGTCCCCCCTTCAGGAAACTTAACTAAAGCCCCATTTAACGAAACTATCGGGTCATCAACACCAAGCATTTTAGCATACTTTACAGACGCGGAATGAACGCGTCCTGTTATAAGCGTAAATTTAACCCCGTGTTCCTTCAATTCTTTAACCAGTTGAATTGTTCCCTCACCAACTCTATTATCTGAAGAAAGTAAAGTTCCGTCAATGTCACAGGCAACGAGCTTGATATCCTTTAATCTTTTTTTAAGCTCATCAAGTTCAACCTTCGCCACAGCTTATGACTAATTTTTTTCAAAAATTTAGCAAAAAAAGACGAATAAAAAAAGATATGAAAACCCACGATTTGAGGATTTCCTGAAATTTTTGTTAATTATAAATAAAAATCTTGAAAACTTATGGAAAACTTATCTCTGATAACGTTAAGCATTCTTCTCCTAACCGCCTATATTCTGGATTTAACATTATCAAGGATACAAATACCACCTGTTATCATACTGCTTTTAATAGGATGGTTTATATCACAGATTTTCTTTTTGCTTAATATCACCGACATCCCAAACTTTCAAAATCTCCTCCCAATTATGGGAACGCTTGGGCTTATACTTATAGTTCTTGAGGGTTCATTTGAACTTAAAATTGAAAGAGATAAAATCAAATATATCATACGTTCCATGACCTCAGCGCTTCTATCGGTCATAATCATTATCTTTTCTTTGTCCTTAATTTTCCACATAATTTTTCAAACTGAATTTAAAAAAGCCCTAATAAATACTGTCCCGCTTTCTGTCATAAGCAGTTCAATCGCTATACCGAGCGCATCAAATCTTACAACACATCTTCGCGAGTTTGTCATCTATGAGTCAAGTTTATCCGACATCTTGGGAATAATTTCTTTTAATTTCATATCACAAGCCGTGGAAAGTTTTGACTTGAGTACAATCTTTTCAATGCTCTTTCAACTCTTACTGATGGTCTTAATTTCAATTTCATCAACCGCTTTTTTGATATCCCTGCTTGGCAAGTTAAACCACCCCGTTAAATTTATCCCGCTGATTTTGATGATCATTTTGATATATTCAATTGCGAAAATCCTTCATCTGCCAGCGCTTATATTTATTCTAATTTTTGGGCTTTCGCTCGCCAACTTCAACAAGATTCATCGTTCCCTGAACTTGAAATTTGTAAAACTTGAGGAAGTGGAAGAAGAGATCGGGAAATTTCAAAATCTTGTCATTGAATTAACCTTCCTCGTGAGGTCATTCTTCTTTCTATTGTTTGGATACACCCTGGAAACAAAAGAAATACTCAAACCCGAGGTTCTCCTCTTAAGCGTCGTGATAACAGCGCTTATAATCGGGACGAGATATTTGACCTTAAAAATAGTTGGAGAACAAATCATTCCATTGATTTACATTGCCCCACGTGGTCTGATAAACATTTTGCTCTTTATCTCAATCTCACCAAACTTAGGGATACCTAAAATAAATCAAGCGCTTATAACACAAGTCATCATTCTAACAAACCTTTATATGGTGTTCGGCTTGATCAAATCATCAAGAGAGAAGGGAACGCAAAGTTTTTAAGATACTTTTTGAGGTTGACGACCTTGGGTCTTTGAGATGTTTTTTCCCCTTTGAACCGAACCGATATATTGCTCTATTATTGATAGCAATTCATTTTTTCCAACACCGGTAATGGCTGAAAAAGTTACAAATTGCTGACAATACCTAAGCTTTCCAAACGCATTTTTTATCATTTCCACCTGTCTTGCGATTTTACTTCTTGCGATTTTGTCAATTTTCGTTATCACGATAACATATGGGATCTTGAAATAATCAAGCCAACCAGCCATCATTTTGTCAAGTTCGGTGGGCTCGTGTCTTGCATCTACAATGTGAAGGACGAGTTTGAGTTGTTCCCTTCCGCCCAAGTAATTTTCAATCAATTTGCTCCATCCAGCTTTAACATGTTCTGGCACTTTTGCATAACCATAACCGGGTAAATCAACGATATAAAACGACTCGTTTATGAGGAAGAAATTTATCGTTTGTGTTTTCCCCGGGGTTGAACTAACGAAAGCGAGGTTCTTTTTATTGCAAATTTTATTTATCAAGGACGATTTTCCAACATTTGACCTTCCAACTAGAGCCACTTCGGGGAGACCATCCGTTGGGAGTTGTCTTATATCGGAAAGGGAGGCTATAAACCTTGCTGATGTTATTTTCATATTCTTTAGGGGATATGTTTTTTAAACGACAAGCGGGGCGTTTTAACCCCGCTTAAAACCTATCATTATTGAGTTGTTGCTTGTTCTGTCGGTTGAGTTTCAACTTTCTTTTCTTTCTTAGGCTTGACCATTCCCGTTCCGATGTTGTAATCAACCAATTCAAGGACGGCAAGTTCAGCTGAGTCCCCACGTCTAAAACCAAGGCGGACAACCCTCGTATAACCCCCTGGTCTATCCATAACCCTCGGTGCTATCTCATCAAATAATTCTTTCAACGCTTTTCTATTTTTGATAAATCTCGCCACAAGACGTCTTGCATGGATATCCCCTCGCTTCGCTTTTGTTATAAGTTTTTCAGCAAATCTTCGCGCTTCCTTTGCTTTTGCAACAGTTGTCACAATCCTCTTATGGAGAAAAAGAGAAGTTGCAAGCGCTGATAAAGTCGCCTTCCTGTGACTATGTGTCCTTTTTAGCTTTCTTCCCTTCTTTAAGTGTCTCATTGAAAGTCATCCAGAATTATTTTTTTAATCCTGATACTTGTCAACATCAAAACCGAAATAAAGTCCGTAACTTTCAATCGCGCTCTTTATCTCATTTAAAGCGGTCCTTCCAAAATTTCTGAAGCTTAAAAGTTGATTTTCGTTGTATCTGACAACATCACCAATGGTGTTAATCCCATTTTGTTTCAGAGCGTTGAATGTGCGAACTGTAAGCCCAATGTCCTCTATAGGTGTTTTCAAAATTTTCTTTATCCTTTCCTTCTCGGGTAAACCTTCGTCTTTTATTATATCTGCTGGTTGTGCTTTCGGATGAAGTTCTACCACGATTTCAAAATGTTCCTTCAAAATTTTAGCTGCTAGAACTAACGCATCGTCAGGAGTTATTGAACCGTCCGTTTCAACCTCAATTGTAAGTTTTTCATAATCTCCCCTTTGTTTCAAGCGAACATTTTCAATAAAATATCTGACATTTTTAATCGGCGTAAAAATAGCATCAAGAAGAATTATACCTGGTTCTGGCTTAACGGGTGGCGCTGGCCCAAGCATCTCAATTTCTTCGGAAGGAACATATCCTTTACCATAACCAATCCATAGGTCCATCTCAAACTCAACATTACCAGTTATTTCAGCAATATGATGATCTGGATTCAAAATTTCTATACCTGAATTTTGTTTCTGTAAATCCCCTGCTTTAAATTCACAAGGACCCTTGACGAGAACATTTATTTTTTTAAGTGATTTCTCAAGCAGTTTAAATCTCACGCCTTTTAAATTCAAGACGATATCAGCTACATCCTCAACAACACCTGGAATTGTTGAGAATTCATGCAATACACCTCCTATCTTGACAGCAACGAAAGCATAACCTGGGATAGAGGAGAGCAAAACCCTTCTTAAAGCATTTCCTATCGTAACGCCATATCCTCTTTCAAGTGGTTGTAAAATAAATCTTCCAAAAGTATTTGAATAACTCGCCTCGTCCATCACCACATTTTCTGGAAAAGTTAACAAAATGTTTGGCATTTCTGTCCTTTATAACTTAATTTTTATTTGGAATAAAGTTCAACGATCAATTGTTCGTTCACATTTACAGGTATTTCAGAACGTTCAGGTGTATACATAAAAACACCGCTTAAATTCGCCTTATTAAGCTGAAGCCAAGGGACAAGCGATGTCTCTGTAACTCTCCGGAGAGAATTATGGATAATTTCCAGTTCTTTGCTTTTATCTCTGACTCTTATCTCGTCACCCGGCTCAACAAGATAAGATGGTATATCAACGACTTTACCGTTCACAAGGATATGTCTGTGTTTCACAAGTTGCCTTGCAGCTTTTCTTGAAGGGGCAAATCCAAGCCGATAAACAACATTGTCAAGTCGCCTTTCAAGTATCTTTATTAGATTTTCACCCGTTTTGCCTTTTTGTTTAGTCGCCATTTCAAAATATCTTCTAAATTGTCTCTCAAAAACACCGTAAATTCTACGAAGCTTTTGCTTTTCCCTGAGCTGAATTCCATACTCAGACAACCTCGCTCTTCTGTAAGGACCATGCTGTCCGGGTGGATAATTTTTCTTTTCAAGCGGACATTTCTCCGTATAACATTTCTCACCCTTCAAGTAAAGTTTCATTCTCTCTCTTCTGCATAGCTTGCAAACTGGACCTGTGTATCTTCCCATGATTTTTCAATTTTTAATTTTTTAAACTCTTCTTCTCTTCGGTGGTCTGCAACCATTATGTGGAATTGGAGTGACATCACGGATCGTCAAAATTTCAAGCCCAGCTGTTTGAAGAGCGCGAATTGCCGCTTCTCTTCCCGAGCCTGGACCTTTGACAAGAACATCAACTTTCCTTACACCAAGATTATACGCCTCTTTCGCAGCCGCTTCAGCAGCAAGCTGAGCAGCAAAAGGTGTCCCCTTCTTCGTCCCCTTGTAACCAATCCTTCCACCAGATGACCAAGCTAAAACATTACCATATCTATCGGTTATCGTCACAATTGTATTGTTAAAGGTCGCCTTAATATGCGCTATTCCGTGAGCATCAACTTGAATTTTCTTCTTTTGCTTTTTCGTCTTAGCCAATTTAAACCTCCGAAATTATTTTTTACTTTTTAGCTGTTGCCTTCTTCTTCCCTGGCACTGTCTTCCTCTTACCTTTTCTCGTCCTCGCATTAGTCCTTGTTCTCTGACCCCTGACAGGCAAGCCGCGACGATGTCTTAAACCGCGATAACAACCTATATCCATAAGACGCTTTATGTTCATCTGAATTTCAGCCCTTAAAGCCCCTTCAACTTTATACTCAGTGTTTATAATATCCCTGATCTTACTTATCTCCTCATCTGTAAGCTCGCCTATTTTCTTCATCGGGTCAACACCCGCTTTCTCAAGAATTTTAAGTGCTGAACTCCTACCTATGCCATAAATGTAAGTTAAAGCGATAAAAGCCCTTTTATTTCTCGGCAATTCAACACCCGCTATTCTTGCCATAGTTTAACCTTGCCTTTGTTTGTGCTTTGGATTCTTTTTGCAAACAACTCTAACAACGCCCTTGCGCTTGATAATCCTGCAGTGCTCACAAATTTTTTTAACAGAGGAGCGAACTTTCATAGTCTCATCCCAAAGTTTTATTTGTACCTATAAACTATCCTTCCTTTCGTTAAGTCATATGGAGAGAGTTCAACCTGAACTTTATCACCAGGCAAAATTTTTATAAAATGAATTCTCATTTTTCCTGAAACATGAGCTATAACTTCGTGTCCAGTGTCAAGCTTCACCTTAAAAGTCGCGTTCGGCAACGCCTCCAAAACCACTCCATCAACTTTTATGCCCTCCTGTTTCGCCATCACAAAGTTAAAATCTCTGGTTTTCCTTTTCTAACAACGATTGTATGTTCAAAATGAGCCGATGGTAAGCCATCAAGCGTGTAAACAGTCCAACCATCGCTTCCAAAGTAAACTTGCCAAGTTCCGGCATTCACCATCGGTTCAATCGCAAGCGTCATACCTTCACGCAATTTAATGCCCTTCCCTTTTTGTCCAAAGTTTGGGACCGCTGGTTCTTCGTGTAATCTTTTACCTATACCATGCCCAACAAGGTCCCTGACAACAGAAAATCCCTGCGACTCAACATAATTTTGAATTGCATAACCAATGTCAAAAAGATGATTTCCATCAACCGCCTGTTCAATTCCAATGTAAAGCGCCTCCTCAGTAACCTCCATTAATCTTCTTTTTTCTCCATTCACATTACCAACGGCAAATGTCCTAGCAGCGTCACCATAAAATCCATTTTTATAAGCACCAACATCTATTGAAACTATCTGACCTTCGCGCAAAACTTTATCGCTTGTTGGAATCCCGTGAACGACTTCGTCATCAATTGAAACACAAATCGTTGCCGGATAAAGATTTTTCTTATCAAACCCGTATCCTTTAAAAGCAGGTTTTGCACCTTGTGAAAGTATGAAATCCTCGGCTATTTTATCAAGTTCATATGCTGAAACTCCCGGTTTTATGTACTTGCCCAACAATCTCAATGTATCCGCAACTATTTTACAAACCTCTCTCATCAAATCTATTTCCTTTTCACTCTTTATGCTCACTCCCTTAATAGCCAACTCTACTTTTTATTCTACCTGTTTTCATAAACCCATCATAATGACGCATCAAAAGATATGTCTCAATTTGCTGAAGTGTATCAAGTGCAACTCCAACAACTATCAACAAGCTTGTCCCACCAAAGAAAGAAGCCATCGTCGGTGAAACTCCGAGTCGGATCATAAAACCAGGCAATATTGCTATTACTGCAAGAAATATCGCTCCCGGCAGAGTTATCTTCGTGAGTATATTATCAATGAAATCAGCGGTATTCTTCCCAGGTCTTATCCCCGGGATAAATCCACCCTGTTTTCTCATCGTGTCAGCTATGTCTTGCGGATTAAAAACAATCGCTGTATAAAGGTAAGTGAAGAAAATCACAAGCAACGCATAGATAAAACTATACCAGAAAGATGTATAATTAAAGTTTGCTGCAAACTCTTGAAGCGATTCACTCTGAGGGAAAAAGGTTATGATAGTGCTCGGCAAAAACATAACCGATTGAGCAAAAATTATAGGCATTACACCTGCTGCATTAACTCTAATTGGGATATACTGGGTCACGCCACCATAAACTCTTCTTCCCACAACCCTTTTTGCATATTGAACAGGAATTCTACGCGTCCCAGTGGTGACGAGTATGACAAGAGCTACAACCAAAACCATTCCAGTGATTATAAGCAACTCTTCAATTATACTCCTTGAGCCAGTTTTTATCATTTGAAATTCTTCAAGCAAAGCGTTTGGGAAACGAGCGATTATTCCAACGAAAATTATCAACGAGATACCATTTCCGATTCCTCGTTCTGTGATTTGTTCACCAAGCCACATTATAAAAATTGTCCCGGCAGTTAAAATAAAAACCGTACTTATAATAAACCCAATACCTTTAACTGCCTCTGGAACTATCGGAAGTCCTCCTGGGGTTGTCATATTCATCAATCTTATGCTCACTCCCCATGCTTGCAAAGCAGCAACTAAAACCGTTCCCTGTCTTGCATATTGTTCAAGTTTTCTGCGACCTTCTTCACCTTCTTGCTGTAGCTTTCTAAAATATGGAACAACAGCACCAAGCAGCTGCAAAATAATCGCAGCACTTATATAAGGCATTATCCCAAGCGCAAAAACAGCAGCGTTTTGAAAAGCGCCTCCCGCAAAAAGATCGTATAGTGCAAAAAGTGAATTTTGTGATTGACTCCTTATCACCTCGGCGAGAAGCGATGCATCAACACCAGGCAAAGTTATATGGGCTCCGACTCTGACAACCGCAAGCAAAGCAATAGTAAAGAGAATCCTATCACGAAGCTCCTCAATCTTGAAGATGTTTCTGAGATTTTCAACTAATTTACTCATAGTTTCAACGCCTTGCCTCCTATTGCTTGTATCTTTTGTAATGCTGATTTACTGAAAGCGTGCGCTGAAATTTCAAGAGCAACTTTTAATTCTCCATCACCAAGTATCTTAACCGGAAGCGTTCTCTTTGAAACAGCTCCAACTTCATAAAGCAACTCTGGCGTAACCTTCGCATCGGGCGAAATTTTACCTTTGTCCACCAACTCCTGAAGACGACCTAGATTCACCACTTGGTACTCAACTTTAAATGGATTTCTAAAACCTCTCTTTGGTATCCTCCTTATAAGTGGCATTTGACCGCCTTCAAACCAAGCGGGTATGCTAGCACCAGACCTTGACTTTTGCCCTTTATGTCCACGAGTTGATGTACCTCCGTGCCCAGAACCTTGTCCCCTTCCGATCCTTTTCTCTTTTTTCCTTGAACCGGGTGCTGGCTTTAAATTGCTCAAGATATTAGGCATTTTCTCCTCCGTCTTCTATTTCTTCTACAACTACAAGATGTTTAACCTTATTTATCATACCACGAATCACAGGCGAATCATAATGAATCACCGTTTTGTGCGGTTTACCAAGTCCAAGTGCCCTTATAGTCCTGCGCTGTTTCTCTGGAGTTCCGATTATACTTCTCACTTGTGTGATTTTAAGTTTTTTCGCCATCTTGCAAAACTCAGTTTAAATTTTTACAAGTGAATCAGATTCAAAAAGCTCTTTTAATGTCATACCTCTTTTTCTTGCCATCGTGTGAGCGTCAATCATACTGCTCAAAGCCTTGAGAGTTGCTTTTGTAGTGTTGTGCGGATTTGTCGAGCCGAAACATTTAGTTAAAACATTTTGCACACCCGCAAGTTCAAGCACTGCTCTTACGGCTCCACCAGCGATTATACCAGTTCCCGGAGCAGCCGGCTTAATTAGAACTTTTGATGCGCCAAATTTCGCAACTATCTCATGAGGAACAGTCCCATTTACAATTGGAACTTCAATTATATTTTTCTTCGCATTTTCGCTCGCCTTTTGGATAGCATCAGTAACCTCACGCCCCTTACCAAGCCCAACACCCACATGTCCATTTTTATCTCCAACAACAACAATAGCACTAAAACGGATTCTCTTACCACCTTTAACGACTTTCGCAGTCCTATTAATTGCAACAAGCTTTTCCTTTAAACCTTCAAGCTCCGATGGTTTAACTTTTTTTACCTTCGGCAATTTCCCAATTTCAATTTTGTTTTAAAATATCAAACCACCTTCACGAGCTGCTTCAGCAAGCGCTTTAACTCGCCCGTGATATTTATAACCATTTCTGTCAAAAACAACTTTAGTAATTCCTTTCTCAAGCGCCTTTTTCGCAAGAGCTAAACCAACAATTCTGCTAACCTCTGTCTTTGTCTTCACCTCTTTAACCTTATCTCTTATCTCCTTTGACAAACTTGACATTGCAACAAGCGTATGACCCTTCGTATCGTCAATTATTTGCGCATAAATATGTTTTAAACTCCTATAAACCGACAATCTTGGTCTTTCTGGTGTCCCGAAAATTTTTGACCTAACACGCTTGCGAATTTTCTCCCTGCGAATCTTCTTCTTTTCAAATTCTCGCTTTATCATCTGTTAAATTTAACCAATTTTATTTTAAATTCCGAACGAGGTTACGCCCTGAAAAGGACCCGCCTCGTTCATCAAACTACTTACCAGCTGACTTTCCTGCCTTCATTCTTATAACTTCGCCCTCGTAGCGAATCCCTTTGCCTTTGTATGGCTCAGGGGGTCTGAAAGAACGAATTTTCGCCGCAACCTGCCCAACAAGTTGCTTGTCAATACCACTTACAACTATATTCGTCGGCTGCGGAACCTCAACCTTCACACCATCAGGTGGAATAAAAATTATCGGATGGGAATAACCCAGATAAAGAACCAACGCCTTCCCTTTCAACTCAGCCCTGTATCCAATGCCGACTATCTCAAGCTTTTTAGTATAACCTTCCGTGACCCCAACAATCATATTATTTATCAACGATCTCCACAATCCATGAAGCGCCTTATCAATTCTCGTATCGCTTTTCCTCTTAACCAAAATTTGATCAGAACTAATTTCAACCTCTATCCTCGGATGAACTTGAGCTGTAAGCTCACCTTTGGGACCTGAAACCTTTATAACGCCATTGCTTTTTTCAACCTTGACACCTTTAGGTATCGGTATCGGCTTCCTACCAACTCTTGACATTTTCTTAACCGAAAATTTATTTTAAACCAAAACTTAAGATTTCCCATATCACAGCTACAACTACCGCTGTATATGCGATTGTTGTCCCGACCATCCGCCTGATTAAACTTACCTTTGAACTTTCTATCCTATCTATCAACCCGTTTCTCAAAGCCTCATTCTCATCTTTCAATCCACCCCTTGAAGATTCAATCTCACTTCTCACAAATTCAATTCTTCCTATTAAATCACTCTTTGTCATTTCCATTCTCTCAATCATCTCGCTACGCAAAGTTCCGATTTTCTCCATCAAATCTGTTTTATCCCTTTCCGTCTTTTCATATAAAATTTCTCTGACATCGCTTATCACTCCATCATATAAACCTTCAAGTCGCGAGACCCTTTCTGCTAATTCTTCAAGTGTAGTTGACATTGAAATTTCTCACTTGTTTTTACTTTTCACCAAACATAACATATAACTTCTCCGCCGACTCTCTCCTTCCTCGCACGCCTATCGGTCATAACTCCTTTTGAGGTTGACAGAATAGCAATCCCGAGTCCATTCAAAACCCTCGGAATTTCCTCAACACCAACATAAATCCTTCTTCCCGGTTTACTAACGCGGACAAGGTTCGTAATTGCTGGCTCACCGTCCTCTGCGTACTTCAAATAAATCCGCAAAATTCCTTGTTTCCCATCTTCAATAACCTCATATCCATTTATAAACTTTTGCTCAAGCAAAATCTGAGCTATCGCTCTCTTAAGCTTTGAAGAAGGGGCTTCAACAACCTTATGTCTTGCTCTAACAGCATTTCTAATTCTCGTCAGGAAATCCGCAATTGGATCTGTCATCATAGATTCCTTAAACTGTTAATTTTTACCAACTTGCTTTTCTAACGCCAGGGATTTTCCCCTCAAGCGCTAATTTTCTAAAACAAATCCTGCAAAGCCCGAACTTTCTGTAATAACCTCTAGGTCTTCCACAAATTGAACAACGATTTCTTTTTCTCACCTTATACTTCGGTTCTCTTTTCGCCTTTTGAATTGATGCCTTGCGTGCCAAATTAATCTCTTTAAATTTTGTTTTTATGCAACCGCTTTCTCTTCAACAACAACTTCCCGTTTCCTAAACGGCATACCAAACAATCTCAACAGCTCATACGCCTCTTCATCTGTTTTCGCAGTCGTAACAATAGTAATATCCATTCCGAAAATCCTCTCAACTTCATCAACATTTATTTCAGGGAAAATTATATGTTCCTTAATCCCAAGGGTATAATTCCCTCTCCCATCAAACGATTTATCCGACAAACCGCGAAAATCCCTTATCCTCGGAATAGCTGCATTTATCAATCTATCAAGGAACTCATACATACGCTCGCGCCTCAAAGTTACCTTGCATCCAATAGCCATACCAGCTCTTAACTTAAAGTTTGAAATTGACTTCTTTGCTCTTCTTATAACTGGCTGTTGTCCGGTTATCTTCGCTAACTCTTTCATCGCCATCTCAAGCAATTTCGGGTCCTGGGTTGCTTGACCAACTCCCATATTGACAACAATTTTAACAAGGCGAGGAACTTGCATCACACTCTTATAGCCAAACTTCTTCATCATCTCAGGTATTATGACATCACGATACAATTTCTTCAACCTCGGGACAACTTTTTCCTGAGTTTCCTCAACTTCTTGTATTTCTTGCTCTTGTTTTTTCTTTTTTTCCTTTGCCATCTTTCAAAATCCTAAATTTTTTAATTAAAACATTTCACCACACTTTTTACAAACTCTCATCTTTGCCTTTTTACCGTCACTTGAGACAAGTTTTGTATGACCAACCCTTGTCGCCTGACCGCACTTTGGACATACAAGCATCACATTTGAAACATGAATTGGTGCCTCCATTTCAATTATTCCACCCTGCGGATATTTCGGCGACTTTCGCACATGCTTTTTAACAATGTTCACACCCTCAACAAGGACTCTTTCCCTTTCGGGGAAAACTTTTAAAACTTTACCAATTTTACCCTTGTAATTTCCAGCGATTACTTTTACAACATCGTTTTTCTTAATGTTCATCCTCTCCCAAAAATTAAATTTTTATATGACTTCAGGTGCAAGCGAAATAATTTTCATAAACTGCTTCTCCCTTAACTCCCTCGCAACGGGTCCGAAAATTCTTGTTCCTCTCGGCTCACCATATTTGTCAAGTAAAACAACAGCGTTTTCATCAAATCTGACATATGAGCCATCCTTTCTTCTTATTTCCTTTTTTGTACGAACGACGACAGCCCTTGTCACTTCTCCTTTTTTAATTGGCGCTCCTGGGATTGCGCTCTTGACTGAGACAACTATTATGTCTCCAACCGTTGCTGTTAATCTTTGATGTTGACCTATAATTCCGATGCAACGGACCTTCTTAGCGCCTGAATTATCCGCCACCACAAGGTCAGTTTCTCTTCTTATCATAGCAAATCCAGAATTTTATTTTGCCCTTTGGATTATTTCAACAAGACGCCACCTTTTATGCCTGCTCAAGGGTCTCGTTTCCATGATTTTAACAATATCACCGATATTACACTCGTTGTTCTCATCGTGTGCCATAACCTTCGTCGTCCTCACATAAACCTTTTTATAAAGTGGGTGCATAACTTTCCTTTCAATAGCAACAACTATCGTCTTATTCATCTTGTTACTGACAACTCTCCCAATTCTAACTTTCCTTTGTCCTCTCTTCGGTTTCTCAGGCTGTGTTTGCTCCTGTTGTTCTTGAATTCTCTCTTCGCTCATCAAGCAACCTTACTTTTTGTTTTCTCCCTTTCAATTTCTCTCTCCCTTAAAATTGTCTTCATCCTCGCTATATCTTTGCGTATCATCTTAAAGCGATGTGGTTTCTCAAGTTGACCTAATGCTTTCTGAAACCTCAAATTAAAAAGTTCCTCCTCCAACTCCTTTATCCTTTGCTTTATTTCCTCATCGGAAAGCTGTCTTATTTCACTTGGTTTCATCTCAATGTTATAAAATTTTATTTTTAACCGCCTGTTTCCATTCTCGCAACAAACTTCGTCTTTATAGGCAACTTATCAGCTGCAAGTTTCAATGCTTCCTCAGCCACATCCCTGCTAACTCCACTGATTTCAAACATTATCCTACCTGGTTTTACAACAGCGACCCAACCTTCAACATTTCCTTTTCCCTTTCCCATACGTGTCTCAGCTGGTTTCTTTGTGTATGGTTTATCTGGGAAAATTCTAATCCAAATCTTTCCGCCTCTTTTTAATGTCCTTGAAATTGCAACACGAGCCGCTTCTATCTGCTTATTTGTGATCCAAGCTGGCTCAAGCGCCTTTAAGCCGTAATCTCCAAAAGCAAGGGTTGAAGCCCGATATGATTTACCCTTCAAACGACCTCTCTGTTGTTTCCTATATTTAGTCCTGCTTGGCATTAACATAACCTTAAAACCTCACAAATTAATTTTAACGAAGTTGAACTCTCTTTCCTAAAACCTCTCCCTTGAAAATCCAAACCTTAACACCAATTTTCCCATAAATCGTCAACGCTTCTGCAATTGCAAAATCAATGTCCGCCCTTATCGTATGCAGTGGAACTCTTCCTTCAAGATACCACTCACTTCTTGCAATTTCAGCCCCAGCCAATCTTCCCGAACACATCACCTTAATTCCCTGTGCTCCCATCCTCATAGCAGCTGTAACTGCTGCTTTCATCGCCCTCCTATAAGAAACCCTGTTTTCAATTTGAGCTGCTATCGCCTCAGCCACAAGGTAAGCATCAAGTTCGGGACGCTTAATCTCAACAACTTCAATTTTAACTTCCTTTTTGGTCAAATGCTTCAACTCCGCCTGCAATTCGTCTATATCTTTTCCACCCTTACCTATAACCATTCCCGGTCTTGACGTATGAACCTTAATCTCAATTTGCCTTGTCTTCCTGTCAATTATAATTCTTGAAACACCGCTTCTTTTGAGACGAGCCCTCAGGTAATTCTGAATCATTATATCCTCTTGAAGCTTTTCAGCGAAGTTCTTATCATCAAACCAATGAGCATCCCAATCCCTTATGATTCCAAGCCGAAAACCTATCGGGTGTGTTTTCTGTCCCAAGACGCCTCCACCTTGCTACTTTGTTTTTGATTTGTTCTTTTCTCTTTCAGATTTTTCAGCAACAACTATAGTCAAATGATTGCTTCTTCTTCTGATGATATAAGCCCTCCCAAATGGAGCTGGCAAAATTCTCTTCAACATTGGTCCAGGGTCAACATATGCTGCTTTGACATAAAGGTCCGATAAATCAACTCTCCTTTCTGTCTCCTTGTTCATGAAATTCGCAACCGCAGAGCGTAAAACTTTTTCCGCAATTTTAGCCGCGCGCTTCGGAGTGTAATGTAAAATGTTCAATGCCTCATCAACTGACTTACCTCGTATAAGGTCAATCACAACTCTCATCTTCCTTGGAGAAGATGGTATATACCTTGCCACTGCCTTCGCTTCCATTTCTATGTCCGAATTTACTTTTTCATTTTACTTGCTTTTTCCGCCTTTGTCCCAGGATGACCTCTAAAGGTTCGCGTTGGAGCAAACTCACCGAGTTTATGTCCAACCATATTTTCGGTTATATAAACTGGAATGAACTGTTTCCCATTGTGAACCGCAAATGTAAAGCCAACGAATTCCGGGATTATAGTGCAATCACGCGCCCAGGTCTTTATAACTTTCTTCTGACCCGTCTTTAACATCTCTTGAACTTTCTTTAAAAGTTTCTTATCAACATAAGGACCTTTTTTAAGCGAGCGAGCCATATTCTAAAAGTTCGGTTTATTTTTTCTTTCTCCTTGCAACAATATATTTATCCGACGCCTTGTTCTTCTTTCTTGTTTTCTTTCCCTTCGTATGCCAACCCCAAGGTGAAACCGGATGCGGATTTCCTTGTGGCGCTTTACCCTCACCACCTCCATGAGGATGATCAACCGGGTTCATCGCAACACCACGAACATAAGGTCTTCGCCCAAGCCAACGAGCCCTACCAGCTTTACCTATAGTTATATTCTCATGATCAAGATTTCCAACAATTCCAATCGTCGCATAACAATTCAAATGAATCTTCCTTAATTCACCCGATGGCAAACGCAACAGGGCGTAATCTCCCTCCTTCGCCATAACCTGCGCATATGTGCCTGCACTTCTTGCTATCTGCCCACCCTTACCGGGACGAAGTTCAACATTGTGAACAAATTCACCCACAGGTATATTTCTCAACGGAAGCGCATTACCAACTTTTATCTCAGCATCCGGTCCAGACATAACCATGTCTCCAACCTTCAAGCCATCCGGTGCAATTATATATCTTTTCTCACCATCAACATAATGCAGAAGCGCAATCCTCGCACTTCTATTCGGATCATATTCTATAGCCGCAACCTTCGCCGGTATCCCAATTTTATCTCTTTTGAAATCAATTATCCTGTACATCCTCTTATGACCACCGCCACGATGCCTTACTGTAATTCTTCCTTGATTGTTCCTTCCAGCATGCTTCTTTAAAGGGACAACAAGCGATTTCTCCGGCTCGGTCTTTGTTATATCAGAAAAATCCGAAACAGTGTAAAACCTTCTTCCCGGAGTTGTTGGCTTAAATGATTTTACTGGCATTCCAATAGCTCCTCAATTTTTTAAATGTTCTCAAATATATCAATCTTATACCCTGGCTCAAGCACAACAATTGCCTTCTTCCAATCCCTACGCTTTCCTTCAAATCTCCCTCGCCTTGTCAACATAAACTTCCTCTTTCCCTTAACGATCATAGTACGAACCTTCTTAACCTTAACATTAAACCTTGCCTCAACCTCTTTCTTTATCTCAATCTTATTAGCATTCATCGCAACCTCAAAGACATACTGATTGTTCTCCCTCAAAATCGTTGATTTCTCCGTAACTATAGGTCTAATTAAAACACTTGGCATTTTCTCTCAAAAATTAATTTTCACTCGGTAAATGTACTTTGCAAAACATCAACAGCGCTTTTTTGAATCAAGATCATTTGATTGTTCAAAATATCATATGTTGATGCCTTGTATGCTTCAAGGATATTAAGCCCTGGTATATTTCTCCCGGACTTATAAACATTAACATCTGTCTTCGCTGTCAAAAGCAAAACCTTTTTATTCAAAAGATTGAACGCCTTTAAAATCTCAATCATTTGTTTCGTTTTTGGCTGTTCAAATGTAAAGTCCTCAACAACTATAATTTGTTCATCTTTAAGCTTATACGATAGAGCCGACTTTCGTGCAAGCTGTTTAACTTTCTTCGGCAAATCCAGGGAATAATCCCTTGGAACGGGTCCGAAAACAGTTCCACCTCCAACCCACAAAGGCGATCTTATTGAACCAGCCCTTGCTCTACCTGTGTGCTTCTGTGGCCAGGGTTTCCTGCCACCGCCTCTGACTTCACCCCTAGTTTTCGTCTTATGTGTCCCTTGCCTTTGATTAGCAAGATATGCCTTGACAGCAAGATATATCGCATGGTCATTTGGCTTTATCTCAAAAATATCGGGTCTTAATTCAACAAATTCACCCGTTCTCGTTCCGTCAATTTTATAAACCTCAATCTTCATCCCAATTTTTCACTTACTTTTTAAGTTAACTTAACTACCTTGACATAACTATTCTTCGCCCCCGGGACAGAGCCCTTAACAACAAGCAAATTCGCATCCGGTATCACCTCAACAACTTCAAGATTTCTCACCGTGACTTGCTCGTCTCCCATATGTCCTGCCATTCTTTGACCTTTAAATGTATGTGACGGGAAAGAGCTTGAACCAACTGAACCAGGAGCTCTATGTCTATCACTTTGACCGTGCGTTTTTGGACCCCCACCAAAACCATGTCTTTTGACAACTCCTTGAAAACCTTTACCTTTTGAGCGACCAGTAACCTTAACGATATCACCAACAGCAAAAATATCTTCAACCCTTATCTGATCGCCCGGCTTATACTTCCCTATATCAAAACCCTTAAACTCCTTTAGAACCCTCAAGAAAGGCGCACCTGCTTTCTTAAAGTGTCCTTGCAACGGCTTTGTGGTATGCTTCTCTTTCTTAAGTTCAAAACCAAGCTGTAACGCTTCATAGCCATCTTTTTCTTTCGTCTTCACCTGAACAACATAACAAGGTCCAACTTCAAGCACGGTACATGGTATAGCAACGCCATTTTCACCAAAAATTGTAGTCATCCCAAGTTTTTTCCCTATTAAACCGACCATTTTCTCAGAAATCATTTTTTTTATGTCTTTATCTCTACCTCAACACCAGCTGGCAAATCAAGCCTTGTCAAAGCGTCCATCGTCTTAGCGTTCCAACTCAAAATATCAATCAAGCGCTTATGCGTTCTTATCTCAAACTGCTCTCGCGATTTCTTATCAACATGTGGAGACCTTAAAACAGTAAAGACCGAGCGCTTTGTCGGCAGGGGTATAGGCCCTGAGACAATAGCGCCCGTCTTCTTTACCTCCTTAACTATCTTCTCGGCTGACTTGTCAATTAGACGATGATCGTATGATTTCAGCTTTATTCGGATTCTCCTTTGCTGTGCCATCTTTGGAAATTTTTTTATTCAAGTATTTTTGTTACAACACCTGCACCAACCGTCTTACCTCCTTCACGAATAGCAAACCTCAATCCTTCCTCCATAGCAACCGGAGCAATCAACTCTATCGTCAACCTCACATTATCTCCTGGCATAACCATCTCATAACCCTCTGGCAATCCGACAATCGTCCCAGTGACATCCGTCGTCCTAAAATAAAACTGTGGTCTATAACCCTTATAAAACGGAGTATGACGACCGCCCTCTTCTTTTGAGAGAACATAAACCTCTGCCTCAAACTTCGTATGCGGAGTTATGGTTCCAGGTGCAGCTATGACCATACCGCGCTCAAGTTCGTCTTTTTCAATACCACGCAAAAGCAAACCAACATTGTCCCCAGCAATCGCTTCATCAAGTTCCTTGCGGAACATTTCAATACCAGTGACAACCGTTTTCTTATGCTGTCCCAAACCGACAACTTCAACCTCATCACCGAGTTTAACTCTTCCTCTTTCAACACGTCCTGTTCCAACCGTCCCACGGCCAGTGATTGAGAAAACATCTTCAACAGGCATAAGGAACGGCTTATCAATATCGCGCTGTGGCAACGGGATATAGTTATCAATTGCATCAAGCAGTTGATAAATTGGCTGTAGATCAGGATGATCGGGTGTCGTCTCGGGCTTCATACCCGCCTCAAGCGCCTTCAATGCACTACCCCTGATAACAGGAACCTCATCGCCCGGGAACTCATACTTTTTCAAAAGGTCTCTTACCTCAAGCTCAACGAGGTCAAGAAGCTCAGGGTCATCAACCATATCAACCTTGTTCATAAAGACAACGATATATGGAACATTAACTTGCCTAGCAAGAAGGACATGTTCTCTGGTCTGAGGCATAACACCATCATTTGCAGCCACAACGAGAATAGCACCGTCCATCTGTGCTGCTCCAGTTATCATGTTCTTAATATAGTCGGCGTGACCTGGGCAGTCAACATGGGCATAATGTCTCTTTTCAGTTGAATACTCAACATGGGAAACAGCTATAGTAATTCCACGAGCCCTTTCCTCAGGAGCATTGTCAATTGATTCAAATGGCCTTGGCTGAGCAAGTCCTTTCTTCGCAAGCGCATAAGTTATCGCAGCGGTGAGAGTTGTCTTACCGTGATCAATATGACCTATTGTTCCAACATTAACATGAGGTTTGTCCCTTACAAATTTCTCCTTCGCCATAACTCCTTCTCTCCTTAATTTTTAGTTTTTAAACATTTAAAGTTTCTTTAGTTTTGCCTTTGACTTTTTCTATTAACATGTCGGCAATCTGCTGAGGCACTTCTTCGTAATGATGGAATTGCATCGTATAAATTGCCCTACCTTGAGTAATTGATCTCAATCTTGTAGCATAACCGAACATCTCAGCAAGCGGAACAAGCGCCTTTACAACCTGACCATCCTTTCTCATATTTATACCCTCAATTCTCCCACGTCTTGAATTCAAATCACCAATGACATCACCAAGATATTCATCCGGAGTCACTACTTCAACTTCCATTATTGGCTCAAGTAGCACGGGTTCAGCCTGCTTTGCAGCTTCTTTGAAGGCAATTGACGCTGCTATCTTAAAGGCGAGATCAGAAGAATCAACTTCGTGATATGAACCGTCAAACAAAGTAACTTTAACATCAACAACTGGATATCCAGCAATTATGCCGTTTTGCATCGCCTCTCTTATGCCTTGATCAACAGCAGGTATGAATTCCTTAGGGATTACTCCACCAACAATAGCATCAATAAATTCATATCCTTTGCCACGATTTGGTTCAATTTCAATCCACACATGACCATACTGACCGCGACCACCTGTCTGACGAATAAACTTACCTTCAGCCCTTGCCTTCCTGCGAATCGTCTCTTTATAAGCAACCTGCGGTTTTCCTATATTTGCCTCAACTCTGAACTCACGCCTTAATCTATCAACTATAATTTCAAGATGAAGCTCACCCATACCGCTTATCAAAGTTTGACCTGTCTCTTCGTCAACCGTGACTCTAAAGGTTGGGTCCTCATCCATAAGTTTTGAAAGCGCCTCACCAAGCTTATCCTGGTCAGCTTTCGTCTTAGGCTCAATAGCAACTGAAATAACCGGCTCCGGGAATTCCATCCTTTCAAGCAAAATGGGGTCATCCTCCGAACAAAGTGTATCCCCAGTCTTTGTATTTCTTAAACCAACTAAAGCAACGATATCACCAGCATACGCTTCTTCAACATCTTCCCTATGATTGGCGTGCATCCTTAAAATTCTACCAACACGCTCCTTTTTACCTTGCGTAGAATTATAAACATATGAACCCGACTTCAGCGTCCCGGAATAAACTCTTATAAATGTTAATTTTCCAACATAGGGATCAGTCATTATCTTAAAAGCAAGAGCTGTAAACTTTTCATCGTCTGAAACTTGTCTCACTACTCTGTCATCTTTAAATGGATGATGCCCAATTACCTGCCCATTATTTATGTCAAGAGGTGAAGGCAAATAATCAACAACAGCGTCAAGCAACCTTTGTATCCCCTTGTTTTTAAACGCAGAACCACAGAGGACAGGCACTATCTTGAATTCAAGCGTTGCCTTTCTAATTGCACTTTTAATCTCCTCTTCGCTTATCTCCTCACCATCAAGATACTTTACAAGCAAAGTATCATCAAATTCAGAGACCGATTCAAGCATTTTAGTTCTATACTCAACCGCCATATCAACGAGCTCTTTCGGTATATCAAACTCCTCCCAGGTAGATCCAAGCGTTTCTTCTTTATAAACAACCGCCTTCATTTTTATTAGATCAATTATACCTGTAAATAGCTCACCCTGACCCATCGGCAATTGTATCGGGACGGGATTTGCACCGAGTCGCTCACGGATCATATTGACAACATTAAAGAAATCGGCACCAACCCTGTCCATTTTATTCACAAAGGCAATCCTCGGAACGCGGTACTTATTTGCTTGTCTCCAAACCGTCTCGGATTGTGGTTCAACTCCACCAACAGCACAAAAGAGCGCAATCGCACCATCAAGCACACGAAGAGAGCGCTCAACCTCAACCGTAAAATCAACATGTCCGGGTGTATCTATAATGTTAATCCTATGCCCCCTCCAAAAGCATGTTGTAGCTGCACTTGTAATCGTTATACCGCGCTCTCTTTCCTGCGGAAGGAAATCCATCGTCGCTGAACCCTCGTGAACTTCACCCATACGGTGAATTCTTCCAGTATAATAAAGAATCCTCTCGGTCGTAGTTGTTTTACCCGCATCTATATGCGCCATTATACCTATATTTCGCGTCTTCTCTAACGGATACTCCCTTGGCATAAAATTAATGGCTCACCTCGTAAATTTTGTTTTTAAAATTTCACCACCTAAAATGAGCAAATGCCTTATTTGCCTCAGCCATCTTATGTGTATCTTCACGCTTTTTGACAGCCATACCTTCATTCCTTGCAGCAGCCATCAACTCCTCAGCAAGTTTAACCATCATCGGCTTACCCTTTCTTTCGCGAGCATATTGAACAATCCATCTCAATGCCAAAGAGATACTCCTTTCTGGTCTAACCTCTATTGGAACTTGATATGTAGCTCCACCAACTCTGCGTGGTCTTACTTCAAGAACTGGCTTTACATTTTCAACGGCTTTTTTGAAAACCTCAAGAGGGTCCTGACCCGTCTTTTGTCTTATTATTTCAAAAGCGTTATACACAATCTTCCTTGCTATGCTTTTCTTCCCATCGCGCATGACCTTATTTATCAACTTTGCAACAAGCACATCACCATATTTTGGATCCGGTGCTATTTCTCTTGGCTCAGCTCTTCTCCTTCTCATGATTTAATTATTGCCTTTGTTGTTCTTTTGGCCTTTTCGCTCCGTACTTAGAACGACCTTGTTTGCGCCCCTCAACGCCAGCTGTATCAAGAGCCCCACGTATTATATGATACCTCACCCCAGGCAAATCCTTAACTCTACCTCCACGAACCAACACAATTGAGTGCTCCTGCAAATTGTGCCCTTCCCCAGGTATATAAGCGATGACCTCAATTCCATTTGTCAATCTAACCTTTGCAACTTTTCTAAGAGCTGAATTCGGCTTCTTCGGCGTAGTCGTATAAACCCTCACACATACACCTCTTTTTTGAGGACAACCCTGCAAAGCAGGGGATTTACTCTTCCATTTGACTTTTTCTCTGCCGTACCTTATTAATTGATTGATCGTCGGCAAAACCTACTCCTCAAATTTTATTTTTACAAGTTTCAAATTTAGCAAAAAAAATTAACATTAGCAAATTGATTACAAATTAAAGTTCGTGCACCACCCGGGACTCGAACCCGGAACCCACGGATTAAGAGTCCGTTGCTCTACCAGTTGAGCTAGTGGTGCAAACCTCTGATGAGGCGGTTTAAAATATAAAAAATTTTTCAAACAAAATCAAATTGAAATTACCCAGCCACTTAAAAAAATCTTCTTGAAAGAAAAACCAATTGTTCTTATATTAAAACAAAAATAATCCAACGACACAATAATGAGCTATCTCGTCACAGCAAGGAAATGGCGACCAACCAAGTTCGCCGAGGTTGTCGGACAGGAACATGTCACAGCAACACTTCTTAACTCGCTTAAACTTGGAAGAATTGCCCATGCCTATATCTTTGCCGGTCCAAGAGGGGTCGGGAAAACAACAGTTGCAAGAATACTTGCAAAAGCAATCAATTGCCTCAACCCGCAAAATTATGAGCCATGCAACGAATGTGAAATGTGCCTTGAAATCTCAAACGGACGCAGTATTGATGTGCTTGAAATAGACGGCGCCTCTAATAGAGGTATTGACGAAGTAAGAGACCTGCGTGAATCAGTAAGATATACACCTACAAAGGCAAAATACAAAGTTTATATCATTGACGAAGTCCATATGCTTACAAAAGAGGCTTTCAACGCTTTACTCAAAACCCTTGAAGAACCGCCCCCACATATTTTATTCATCTTCGCCACAACAGAACCACATAGAGTTCCACCAACAATTCTATCAAGATGCCAAAGATTTGACTTCAGAAGAATTGAAATAAACAAGATAATTGAACGCCTGAAATTAATATCCCAACAGGATAAAATTGAAATTGACGACGATTCCCTCTTCACCATAGCCAAAAAAGCGAATGGATCACTCAGAGATGCACTAAGCATATTTGATCAAGTCGTCTCGTTCTGCGGTGAAAAAATAAAGTTTGAGGATGTCTCAAAAGCACTCAACATAATTGACCAGGAAATTTTCTTTAAAGTTACGGATTTAGTCAAAAACAAAAATATAAAAGCTGGATTTGAACTTGTTGATGAAATCGTAAAACTTGGCTATGATTTCCAAGAGTTTTTAAGTGGTCTATCTGAACATCTGCGCAACTTCCTCGTTGTCAAGACGACAAACTCATCCGAGCTAATTGAAGCAACGGAATACTATAAGAACCGTTACCTTAATGAATCTAAAAGTTTTAACGAAGCGGATATATTAAGAATGCTTAAAATTGTGAACGAGGCGGAGATGACGATAAAATGGTCACCTCAACCGAGATTAAAACTTGAAATGGTTTTAACACAACTTGCAACATTAGATAGCACGGTTAAAATCCAAGAATTAATTTCAAAGATTGAAGACCTTGAAAGGAGGATAAACTCTGGAAATTTTAATTTCCCCCCTAAAGGGGGACAATCCTCAGATGAAGTGGTAAATCAACAGAAAGAAAAAACAACCTCTCAACAGGGGATTATACTTGAAGACCCGTTATACGGATATGAACTCAAACCGATAAAACCTCAAACATCGCAAGGGCAACTTAAAATTGATGAGCAAACAGCGCTGAACTTACTTCGTCAGAAATGGGATGAAATTGCAAAAGAAGCACAACAATATAATCTAAATCTCGCATCGTCGCTCAAACTTTCCTATCCGATTGAAATAAAAGAAAAGCGACTTAACATTGGTGTTGCTGGTGAAATTTACAGCGATTGGATAAAAAAGAACATAAAATTCATCCATCAAAAAGTAAAAGAAATATGCGGTGTTGAACTTGAAATAAAAACATCAATATGCGACATTGAAAAGTTCAAAGAGGATGTCGTAAATATCAACCCCGAATTAAAATTAAAAAAACTCATGGATGAATCCCCTATCGTCAAATCAATCATTGAAAACCTCGGTGCAAAACCGATTGATTAATAAATTTATCTGCCTTTTTCTCTTATCCCTCACATCTTTAAGCGCCGGGGAATTGAAATTTTCAAAGTATGCCAGTGAATTTATGTCAATTGGAATTGGCGGAAGAGCTCTGGGCATGGGAAATGCATTTACAAGTGTCGCAAACGATGTAACCTCAGGGTATTGGAACCCAGCAGGGCTTGCTGACCTAGTGGCAACTCAAATAATACTTATGCACGACGAAAGGTTCGCAGGAATAGTAAATTATGACTACATCGGTCTTGGGTTCAAACCTTCCTATGTGTACTCATTCGCCATCTCAATTATAAGGGTTGGGGTTGATGATATACCCTACACTGAGAATTCATTCATTGATAACAACGGCAATGGAATCTTTGACCCAGATGTTGATCGCCTTGACCCAGAGAAATTCTCATTTGTCTCATCATCCGACTGGATTGTCTTGACATCATTTGCAAAAGCTATAAATGATAGATTTTCAATTGGAGCGAGCGCAAAGCTTATCTACAGAAAAATCTCAAAAAACACAGGGATTGGCTTTGGATTTGACTTCGCATTAAAATACAAAATCTCAAAAACTTCAATCGGTTTGGTCTTAAAAGATGCAACTTCAACTTTGATATCCTGGGACACCGGGAGAAATGAACTTACCACACCGTCGCTTATCTTTGGTGCGAGCACCGAGCTTGAACTTTTATGGGGGAGATTCACACCAGCATTTGATTTAGTTTTCAGATTTGAAGGTAGAAACAAGACCGCACTTTTAGGCACAAACTTTGCAAGCGTTGACATAAACGCCGGGGTTGAATACATATATAAAGATGTGATCGCGGTGAGATTCGGATACACAGAAAATAAAGAACTCACACTCGGCACAGGTCTTAAGTTAAATCGGCTTGATATTGACTACTCATTTGCAAAATTTAACAGTGAACTTGGAAACACACATCGTATTTCTGCTAAGTTCTCATTGCATTAAAAATAAAGCTACCGAAAACGATGAAACTTTTTGCCCTTGCAGTGGCTGCACACCCAGATGATATAGAGTTAAGTTGTAGCGGAACGATAATCAAATTAACAGATAAAGGTCTCCCTGTTGGAATACTTGATTTAACGCGTGGGGAACTTGGCACAAGGGGAAATGAAAAGATAAGGAAAAAGGAGGCAAAAGAAGCTACGAAACTTATGGGCGTAAGCATAAGGGAAAATCTTGCTCTCCCGGATGGAAAAATACAAGTCACGATGGAGAACAAGATTGAAATAATAAAAATCATCAGAAAATTCCAACCCGAGATAATTTTTTCACCATATTGGATTGAAAGGCATCCAGATCACGAAAACACAAGCCGACTTGTCCGCGAGGCATGGTATCTTTCCGGGCTTGAAAAATTCAAAACAAAATTTAACGGCAAAATTCAAGAGCCATACCGACCGAAGAAAATCTTTTTCTATGTTCAGTATTTTTACCAGCAATTCATCCCGAACTTGATAATTGATATATCCGAAGTATTTGAACGAAAGATCAAGGTGATTGAATGTTATAAATCACAATTTTTCAACCCGAATGTCAATCTGAAAGAAAAGGAAACGCTTTTGAGCACGCCCGACTTCAAAGAATATCTTATAGCAAGGGCGAGATTTTTCGGAGAAATGATCGGGAGAAAATATGGGGAACCATTTTTGACACTAAGCCCAATCGGGTTAAATGGAATTGATGAGGTCGTTTTACCAATAAGAAGTTAAACAAAAAGAGTTTTAAATTGAAACTTGAAGAACTGCTCGGACTTATAAATGTGCTGTTTTACTTACTACACTTTACAATTTTTTTCATCATAACACGAAGTAAATACAAAACCAGTGGTTTAAATTCAGCCCTTCTGATTTTGTTCTTCCTGCTTATAATTTTTTTCATCTCATTTCAAATCGGGAGTTTTTTAGGGCAGTTGCCTCTGCTTGGGAAAGATATGACAACAAGGTTGAAAGCAATACACGATACTTTAAGCATAACGATTGGGACGATAATTGAAACACCAATATGGTTTGCCTTTCTGAAAAAGAAAAAAGAAAAGGCAGATGAAACAACGAACGATAGCACTAATAGCACATGATAGGAAGAAGGCGGACATGGTAGCTTTTGCGACGAAGAATAAAAGGAAACTTGAAAAATTTAAACTCATTGGGACTGGGACAACCGCAAAAATAGTAAAGGAAAAAACAGGTCTAAATGTAAAGGCGTATCATTCAGGACCTTATGGAGGTGATGTTGAGATCGCAGCGCTTGTCGTCAAAGGGAAATGCGATGTTGTTATATTTTTGCACGATCCACTTGAACCTCATCCACACGACCCAGATATAAAGACACTTATGCGCGTTTGCGATGTATACAATGTCCCGCTCGCGACTAACCTTACAACAGCTGAAATAATTTTAAACTCAATCACCAAGTGAATAGCCAAGTTTGATTTTTTTAATTTTGAAAGTTAAATTTTTTTGGCTTAACAAATAAAAATTCAGTTCATCATGAACCCATTAAATGAGCTCATCGTTCGCACCCTGCCTCTCGTCCCAAGAAGGATTGTTCGCCACTTCGCAAGCAGATATATTGCAGGGGAGAAAATTGAAGACGCAATTCAAACCGTGAAAAAACTCAACGAACAAAAGAAACTCGCAACAATTGATGTCCTGGGTGAAAACATCACCACCGAGACCGAAGCAACCGAAGCTCTAAAAACTTACAAACTCGTCCTTAAAACGATAAAGGACTTCAACCTTGACTCAGACCTGTCAATCAAACTTACACAGCTTGGTTTGAAACTTGATTTTGAATTTTGTTATGCGAATGTTGAAGAACTTGTCAAACTGGCGAAAGAATATAACAACATCGTTGAAATTGATATGGAGGACTCATCAACTACGGATGCGACGCTTGAAATTTACAGAAGATTGAAATCAAAATTTGATAATGTTGGTGTCGCAATTCAAGCATATTTAAAACGAAGTGAAGAAGATATAAAATCACTTTTACCGCTAAAACCGAGGATAAGGTTGTGCAAGGGAATTTACATTGAACCTGAAACGATCGCTTACAAAAAGAAAGAACTCATCAATCACAACTTTAAACATCTCTTAAATCTGCTTCTCCAAAGCGACGCATATACCTGTATCGCAACACATGACGATGAGTTGATAAACGAAGCATATCACTTGATCAGAAAGTATGACCTGAAAAATGAACGCTTTGAATTTCAAATGCTTCTAGGTGTAAGACCAGAGCTTGGGAATAAAATCGTCTCAGATGGGTATAAACTCAGAATATATGTTCCCTTCGGTGAGAAATGGTATGCTTATTCAATGCGTAGGTTCAGGGAAAATCCGCAAATTGCAGGTTATGTCTTCAAAGCGATCTTCACAAGAAATTCATTCTAAATTTACGGGAGGTGAAAAAATATGACAGAAGTTTTAAATCAAATTCAGGAAATTGATGTTAAAAACATCCGCGCTCCCAGGGGAAACACTTTGATCTGTAAAGGTTGGGCTCAAGAAGCAGCTCTAAGGATGTTAATGAACAATCTTGATCCAGAAGTTGCTGAGAAACCTGAGGAACTCATCGTCTATGGTGGGACTGGAAAAGCTGCAAGAAATTGGGAATGTTTCCGCGCCATAGTTAACAGTTTGATAGAGCTTGAAAATGATGAGACGCTTTTAATTCAATCTGGCAAACCGGTTGGGATTTTCAAAACGCATGAATTCGCCCCGAGGGTTTTAATTTCAAATGCGATGCTTGTCCCGGCTTGGGCAACTTGGGATGAGTTCAGACGGCTTGAAGCGCTTGGTTTAACAATGTATGGACAGATGACAGCTGGAAGTTGGATTTACATCGGGACACAAGGGATTTTGCAAGGAACTTATGAGACATTTGCAGCTTGTGCAGACAAATATTTTGGAGGAACACTGGCTGGAAGATTTCTTCTAACATCTGGGCTTGGTGGGATGGGCGGTGCTCAACCTCTTGCAGCAACGATGAACGGAGCTTCTTTCCTCGGAGTTGAAGTTGACAGAAAAAGAATTGAAAGACGACTTCAAACTGGATATCTTGACAAGATGACCGATAATCTTGATGAGGCACTTGAAATCGTTTTAAAAGCAAAGGAAAAGAAAGAAGCGATATCAGTCGGACTCGTCGGAAACGCTGCGGATGTTCTCCCGGAAATTTTAAGAAGGGGAATAATTCCTGATATCGTAACAGATCAAACCTCGGCTCACGACACGCTCAATGGTTATGTCCCAAACGGCATACCGTATGAAGAAGCGCTTGAACTTCGCAAGAAAGACCCGCAAAAGTATATCCAAATGGCGAAACGCTCAATCGTTGAACATGTCAAAGCAATGCTTGAATTCAAAAGAAAAGGTGCCATCGTTTTTGATTACGGAAACAATATAAGAGGTGAAGCTTACGCAAACGGTGTTAAAGATGCGTTTGAAATACCCGGATTCGTCCACGAATTTATAAGACCCCTTTTCTGCGAGGGGCGAGGTCCATTTAGATGGGTTGCATTAAGCGGTGACCCTGAAGACATCTATGCAACTGATGAAGCGGTGATAAAGACATTTCCGGAGAATAAATCGCTTGTGCGTTGGATTCAGAAGGCACAAAAGCATGTCAAGTTTCAGGGGCTTCCTGCAAGGATATGCTGGCTTGGATACGGCGAAAGGGCAAAGATGGGAAAGATTTTTAACGAGATGGTAAGAGCAGGCGAAGTAAAGGCACCAATCGTAATAGGGCGAGACCATCTTGACACTGGTTCAGTTGCGTCCCCAAATCGTGAGACCGAGAAGATGAAAGACGGCAGCGACGCAATCGCCGACTGGCCAATACTTAATGCACTATTAAACGCTGTAGCCGGGGCAAGCTGGGTAGCCGTTCATCACGGCGGTGGTGTTGGAATAGGCTTGTCAATTCACGCCGGAATGGTCGTAGTCGCCGATGGGACAAAAGAAATGGAAATACGACTTGAAAGGGTCTTAACAACCGACCCAGGGCTTGGAATTGTCAGACACGCCGACGCTGGATATGAAAAAGCAATTGAAATAGCAAAAAAATTCGGAATAAAAATACCAATGCTGAAATAAACCTACAAAACACACTTGCAAATGGAAGCCAAACCCAATTTAGACGAACTCATAAGCAGATACTCTACTAAAATTTTTCGGGAATGCGAAAAACTATCTTCAAGCGGTGTTAATGAAACCGAGTTTCGTCAACCGATTGACCATATGCTTGAGGATTTTTGTGCTGAAGCGAGATTAAATCCATTGGCTCGTTCTGAGTATACCCTTGCAACGGGACGAGCCGATGCCGTCTTCAACCGCTTGGTCATTGAGTATGAGCGACCGGGGACACTTTCTGATCGGCTTGCTCATCAGGCAACTGCTCATGCTGTTGACCAGGTTAAAAGATACATTTCGGGGCTTGCACAGCGACAACGCCACGAGCTTACACGCATGGCAGGCGTTGTATTTGACGGTCGCTACATCATCTTCGTCCGCTACCGAATGGGTGATTTCGCTGTGGAACGACCCGCTCCCACTACGAAAGAGTCGCTGGAGCGTTTTCTTCGGTGGCTTGCCAGCACCGCCTCGGGAATTGCACTGACGGCTGAAAACCTGAACCGTGACTTTTCCATTGAGCAACTTCGGACGCAAAACATTTTGCGAGCT